>NZ_JAAUHW010000029.1:0-2206 GCF_012030025.1 Shewanella sp. Iso12 | reverse complement strand
ACGCGCCGCTACCCGTTCGGATTCTTCGTAGTCCTTGATATCAGCCAGACGGGTGAGAATGCCGTGAAACACACTCACACCGCGCAACTGATGCAGGCGCTTGAGATGGGCCAAGTGCATCATGGCCTTGGCAGGGATCTGTTTGGTAACGTGCTTGAACCCCATGACATCAGCGGGGTGCTGCTTGAGTACGTTATATGCAGTGACCTGGCCCCAGTCGTTCACGGTCAGCCCTTGGCGGATCTTCTTTGCCGTATCGTTGAGCTCATAGGGAACAAAGTCAGGCTCAAGAGCTTCGATAGAGTAAGGGGTGCCCTGTGGATTGGGGTGAATAAGGCTAGGGATTTTGCCAACCACATGCTGGCCGAAACATTCACCATCACGCAGCGCAGTGCGAAGCACTAAACGCTCAAGCTCTGGGCGGGTGTAGCGCCCTGTTACATCAGGCTTAAGACTCCAGGCAGCAAAGCGGCGCGCCAGTTCTTCGGCAAAGTCACCGAGTATATTGCCCGCCATGTCTTTTGGCTGCGGCTCCACCACAATGCCATTGGCGCCGACCACCCTCTCTTCAAGCCGGTCGAGAATGCCGATACTGAGATCGTGGTTTTCATCCAGCCAACGAGCTTGCTCTCGCAAGTTTTTGCCGGCGGCGAATACAGCCTGGTTTGCACCTCGGCCTTCACGCTTGCCCTTATGAGTGCGGCTTGGGCTAGCGGCTTCATACGCCCTGATATTCTGGTATTGCACTGCGGCAACTGCACGGTTTCGCGCCCACGCGGGCGAGACTGTGGCAATGATGTCATTGAGCCAACTCATGAATGCCCTCGGGTTTGTGTTGATTTAATTGAAAGTGGCCAGGCTGGCACCACCACGTTGGCGCCCTATGGATGCCAAACGCCGTTCCCATTCCTGACGGCCTTTGCGAATGGACTCCAGATCTTCCATTGCCAGCTGCTTGCCGTTGATAGTGGTGGACTTGCCGGCCAACACATCAATTTCAGCTTGGAGATAAACGGCAATCATTTTCTCGATTTGCTCTTTGTTCACAGCCAGCCTCCGCCGGACGTTTTCAGCCAGCCATTGCTCTCGCTGGCTTTTGTTTTTTGGGGTTTGGGTTTTGGTTGGGTATGCTCAGGTTCACTTTCCTGGCTGGCGGCCTGCAGGCTTAGCTTTTCGAGATCTATGCCGAAACGCTCAAGGGCGATGTAGAGCGCCGCCAGCGCATACACAAAGCAGTCCAGCGCTTCGTTGCGCTTTTTGCCTGCATCCCAGCGATACACAATGCGACCATCTCGGCGCACCGGGATTTTTCGCTCGGCGGTGAGCTGCTGCAGCTCTGCGTCATCACATACCGCTTCATTGAGCGGCAGGTGAATGGCACCTGGTTTGGGCAATGCCAAATCTGGCTGTAAGCGCAAACGCGACATAATCAGCTCTTTGGCGTTGTCGGTGCCAACCTCAGTTAGGTACACGCCTTTGCTGGTACGTTTACGGGGGAAATTGGCAATAGGCTTGCCGTAAACGTTTGCGCCTCTGATTGGGATAACCCTCATTACCCCAAGCTTTTTACTCATGTAATACACCACATCGGTGTAATGTCCGCCTGAGTCCCACGCCACAATTCCAATTGGCATCACAATGCCATCGGCTCTGGTGTAGGTTCTGTTAAGCCGCTCGGCCACTCTATCCAAAAGCTCTTGACTATCGGGCTTGCCGTTCAGGATAAAGCGGTCGATTAAAAAGGCTTCCTGCCCAGCTGCCCAGCCCCACACCCTGCCTTCATAGCGGTCGTCTTGGGTATCGACCCCGGCGGTGAGGTACACCACCCGTGCAGGCACTTTGCCATCCGGATACATTTCGCGGCGGCGCGCAAGTTCTTCCCATTCCAGCTTTTCTCCGGTGTCATCATCCCAGGGCTGGCCGAGCTTGGTATTGACGAATGTTTGTAGCTTTTCTTTGTCGTCCTTGGCCTTGTAGAAGTCGGCCACCAACTTTCGCCAACTTGAAAGGGGGTTGTAGGCCGACCAAATGTAGATAGCTACGTTTTCAGGGGTGGCTATCTCGCGGCCTTCGCTGTCGAAGAACGCCAGAAAATCTCTGGTCCAGATGCCTGTTTTTTCGCAAATCCACTTGGCATCAGGGTGTTCCTGCATTGCAGTCAGGCTTTTGTTTTCGATAACACAAGCGCAGTGTTCACACAGGTAAC
>NZ_JAAUHW010000028.1:0-2212 GCF_012030025.1 Shewanella sp. Iso12 | reverse complement strand
CCGCGCCGCCACCCGCTCACTTTCCTCATAGTCCTTGATATCAGCCAGACGGGTGAAAATGCCGTGAAATACACTCACACCGCGCAACTGATGCAGGCGCTTGAGCTGGGCCAAGTGCATCATGGCCTTGGCAGGGATCTGTTTGGTAACGTGCTTGAACCCCATTACATCAGCGGGGTGCTGCTTGAGTACGTTATATGCAGTGACCTGGCCCCAGTCGTTCACGGTTAGCCCTTGGCGGATCTTCTTTGCCGTATCGTTGAGCTCATAGGGAACAAAGTCAGGCTCAAGCGCTTCGATAGAGTAAGGGGTGCCCTGTGGATTGGGGTGGATAAGACTAGGGATTTTGCCAACCACATGCTGGCCGAAACATTCACCATCACGCAGCGCAGTGCGAAGCACCAAACGCTCAAGCTCTGGACGGGTGTAGCGCCCTGTTACATCAGGCTTAAGACTCCAGGCAGCAAAGCGACGCGCCAGTTCTTCGGCAAAGTCACCGAGTATATTGCCCGCCATGTCTTTTGGCTGCGGCTCCACCACAATGCCATTGGCGCCGACCACCCTCTCTTCCAGCCGGTCGAGAATGCCGATACTGAGATCGTGGTTTTCATCCAGCCAGCGTGCTTGCTCTCGCAAGTTTTTGCCGGCGGCGAATACAGCCTGGTTTGCACCTCGGCCTTCACGCTTGCCCTTATGAGTGCGGCTTGGGCTAGCGGCTTCATACGCCCTGATATTCTGGTATTGCAGTGTGGAAACAGCACGTTTTAGCGCCCACGCGGGCGAGACTGTGACAATGATGTCATTGAGCCAACTCATGAATGCCCTCGGGTTTGTGTTGATTTAATTGAAAGTGGCCAGGCTGGCACCACCACGTTGGCGCCCTATGGATACCAACCGCCGTTCCCATTCCTGACGTCCTTTGCGAATGGACTCCAGATCTTCCATTGCCATCTGCTTGCCGTTGATAGTGGTGGACTTGCCATCCAACACATCAATTTCAGCCTGCAGATAAACGGCAATCATTTTCTCGATTTGCTCTTTGTTCACAGCCAGCCTCCGCCGGACGTTTTCAGCCAGCCATTGCTCTCGCTGGATTTTGTTTTTTGGGGTTTGGGTTTTGGTTGGGTATGCTCAGGCTCAGGTTCACTTTCCTGACTTACGGCCTGCAGGCTTAGCTTTTCGAGATCTATGCCGAAACGCTCAATGGCGATATAGAGCGCGGCCAGGGCATACACAAAGCAGTCCAGCGCTTCATTACGGCGATTCCCGTTGTCCCAGCGATAAACTATCTTGCCGTCCCTACGCTGAGGGATCTTGCGTTCTGATGTCAGTTGCTGCAGCTCGGTTTCATCGCAGATACTGTCATCCATTGGTAGGTGGATGGCATTTGCCTTCGGAACAGATGGATCAGGCTGGATTAACAAGTGAGACATCAGCTGTTCTTTGGCACCATCGGTACCAATTTCAGTTAGGTAAACTCCTTTGCGATTTCGCTTGCGAGGGAAATTGGCAATAGGCTTGCCATAGGTTTTTGCACCAAAGATAGGGATAACCCTTTGGATACCCATACGCTTTGACATTGAGACAACTGTATCGTGGTAGTGACCACCGGTATCCCAACAAATAATCCCGATGTTCAGAATGATTCCATCGGCACGGGTATAAGTTCTATTTAACCTATCTTCAACCCTGCCCAGTAGTTCATTGTCATCAGGACGGCCGTGAAGAATGAATCGATCAATCAACCACTTTTCTTTGTTGGCTCCCCAGCCCCAAATTCTGCCTTCATAGCGATTGTCTTGAGTATCAACACCTGCTGTGAGATAAACGACACGCTGCGGCATCTTGCCATCCGGATACATTTCCCGGCGGCGAAGAAGATCTTCCCATTCCAGCTTTTCGCCGGTGTCATCATCCCAGGGTTGGCCTAGCTTGGTATTGACGAATGTTTGCAGCTTTTCTTTGTCGTCCTTGGCCTTGTAGAAGTCGGTCACCAACTTTCGCCAACTTGAAAGGGGGTTGTAGGCCGACCAAATGTAGATAGCTATGTTTTCAGGGGTGGCTATCTCGCGGCCTTCGCTGTCGAAGAACGCCAGAAAATCTCTAGTCCAGATGCCTGTTTTTTCGCAAATCCACTTGGCATCAGGGTGTTCCTGCATGGCCGTGAGGCATTTGTTTTCGATTACGCAGGCGCAGTGTTCACACAGGTAAT
>NZ_JAAUHW010000027.1:0-2845 GCF_012030025.1 Shewanella sp. Iso12 | reverse complement strand
TGCTGTCAGTTGTTCAAGCCTGGACCGCGTAGCATCTATCTGAGAGTTGTATTGTTGCAGCTCATCACTCAGCTGCTGATAATCCTGCTCAAGCTTTGCTGTTTGAGTGGCAGCCTGAGCCTGTTCTTGCTGTAGTTTTTTGGCAGAGCCGGCAGCATCGCGTTGTTCCTGCTGCAGCTTTGCAAGTGCCGCGGCAGCTTCTGAATATGAACGAGTGCCCTTGCTTACCGCAGCGGTTAAATCATCAATTGTATCAACGGCCTGCTTTTGGTCTTGTAATTCTTCCAGCCGTTGGTTGAGTTTTTCGCTTTGTTCAGCCAACTCGGCCAACGTCTTTTCAGACTTTTTGGCTTCACTGCTAAAGAGATCCCGCCCCTGAATGATCAGGTTGATCACTTGGTCTTTAAAGCTCATAGAGATTTCCGAATTGGCTCAACAAAGAAAAAGCCGCACTACCGCCCAAAGGCAGCAGTACGGCTGAAACGGCTACTATTAAGCAGCCAGGCGCTTGAAGAATTTCGACTTGCCGGCGGCAACTATCGCATCGTTGGCGAGCACTTCGCCTTCGATATCGAATGAACCATAGTCATCGGTAATCAATGACAGGCTGGACGTTGGCGAAGGCTTCCATAGATAGAACCTCAGCACACAAGGTTTGCCGTTTGCATCGTTCATACCGTCGATCACCACGGGGACGGTAACACCGGCCTCGGTCAATGCTTCGAGGGCGTTGCCGGCAGCAGAGGTATAGGACACCTTCAACTGGGCCTCATCGACAATCGCCCCTGTGCCAATGGCGCGGATACCGGCAGCACTAACGTAGTAATCAACGTCCACATCGTATTCAGTGGTGCCATCACTATTGGTGACGGTTACCGGCTGGGATATGTCTATCAACTTCTCGGTTGGGGCCAGGCCATCCAGTTTTGCAACAACAAGCTCATCAGCAACAGGATCAGCTGTCAGCACTGAAACGGTGCCGCGCAGCGCGAGAGCCAGGTTTTCATTGCTGAATGCGTTGAGTGTCATCTTGAGTTTTACAGACGACACTTTTGTAACTGAGTCATAGTTACCGCCACCACCCCGGTAGTTGGGCAGAGACTTTTCTTCCTGTTCGATTGAAACTTCAACGCCGGATGCGTTGCCAACATCCCGGCCGGCAACGTACACGATGCCGGCGCCGATGTACGACTCTTTGACTATTACACTCATAATCTATCCTCGAAGGTTGGGCTGTTTGAAATGGAGATAGTGATCACTGCCAAGCCGTGGTGTTCATGAGCTTCCGGCATGATGAATTTGCATTCTTCGGACTCTGCAAGGCCAAAGGCGCCTTTAAGCCAGTTGGGCCGAGCGGGGTCCCGTTGGTTGGAAAACAGGCTCGAGCGGATTTCTCTGGATAGATTGATCAGCTCGCTGGTAGGTTGGGTAAAACCAGGTATCTTGATGCCGGCGACAATTTGCAAAGTGAGGTCTTCTTTGTATCCAGTTTGCATTCCCGGAACAGATGCTTTGCTTGTGTACGGTTGCAGGAATATGAATTTAGATTCACGCACCAATGACTGGGCATAAAAGCCTTCGCGCACAGTGGCGCCCTGCACCAACTGCAGCCGTTCAATAATGTTGTTGATCATGGAATGTCCTAACGCTTGGCGTGATGCCGATACCGCTCACGCAAATGGCGGATAATGGGTGGCTCTATGTCATCCCTGATAACACCGAATGAACCGGCAACGCTGGGCCCGTATAGGGTTTTGCGGCCTTTAAGGCTGCGCCAGCGGTTATCACCTTTTTGGCGCGAAACCATCAGCTCATTGCCATTGCGGCCAATAAAGGTAAACGCACCTCTGAACCATGTTGGTTTGTTGCGAATTGTGGCTATCGTTATGCCATCAGTAACGGCGCTGCCGCCGCCTTTGCTGGTTCGGGTATTACGGCGGACAATGAATCGGTTTAAAGTGCTGGGGCGATAGCGCGCTGACACTCGCCCCTGCAAAGTTCGTTCGTTAAATGAAACTGACAAGTGGCGGGCAACGTAACTACGATCACGAAAGCCGTAGCGCTTAAATACTTCGGTAACTGCAAGCTCTTCGCCAAAACGACTGGCCTCTTTCACAGCTGCAGCGATAGCCGGTGCCTGGGCATTTCGTATTCGCTGCAATTCTCTGGCGACAGCGTTGAACCCCTCTGCTCGAATGCTGGCCATTACAGTTCCAAATAAACATAAGTGACAGACACTGCGTCTATTGCCGAAAGCAGCGTCAGTTTCAGCTTGGTGCCATCGGCAACAAAATCACCATGTGCATCAATGTCTCCAAGCTCAACAGTGTCGCCGGAGAAAATTTTGCCATCTTGCACCAGAAACTCGGCCTGCATAATTTTTTCAGGCATGTATTCATTGCCTGCTGATGCGGCTATCTCGCCTTTTGAGCCGGCAAGATTCACCAGCCTTACAACGGACTCAGCGCCGTCGAAAGGCACAACCCTGCACCATTGCCCCATGCGTTCAAACAGACGGCGAAACTTCGCCGCCTGTCTGTCTGCTCTACTCATGGAAAAGAGCTGATCGATGTCAGACATTGATCTTCACTTCAACAGAAAGCGCGCCGTTACCGGCAGCAGCCCAGGCTTTACCTACGGGGGTGTTGTCGGTGGCTGTGGTAGTGATCACCTTGGCAGCTGCATCCCAATACACTTGATCACCTTGGCCAATATCGTCAGCCTGGGCTTTGGCGAGTTCAAACACGCCTTCTGGTATAAAAGTGCCAGGTGTATTTGCCGGAACGTTTGCCAAGGCAACGGCAAGCATTGCGCCAATCAGCACAGGAGTACCACTCACAACAGT
>NZ_JAAUHW010000026.1:0-4968 GCF_012030025.1 Shewanella sp. Iso12 | reverse complement strand
GATGTTGTGAGTGGTACTCCTGTGCTGATTGGCGCAATGCTTGCTGTTGCCTTGGCAAATGTTCCGGCAAATACACCTGGCACTTTTATCCCAGAAGGCGTGTTTGAACTCGCCAAAGCCCAGGCTGACGATATCGGCCAAGGTGATCAAGTGTATTGGGATGCAGCTGCCAAGGTGATCACTACCACAGCCACCGATAACACCCCGGCAGGTAAAGCCTGGGCTGCTGCCGGTAACGGCGCGCTCTATGTCGAAGTGAAGATCAATGTCTGACATTGATCAGCTCTTTTCCATGAGTAGAGCAGACAGACAGGCGGCGAAGTTTCGCCGTCTGTTTGAACGCATGGGGCAATGGTGCAGGATTGTTCCTTTCGACGGCGCTGAGCCCGTTGTAAGGCTGGTGAATCTTGCCGGCTCAAAAGGCGAGATAGCCGCATCAGCAGGCAATGAATACATGCCTGAAAAAATTATGCAGGCCGAGTTTCTGGTGCAAGATGGCAAGGTTTTTTCCGGCGACACTGTTGAGCTTGGAGACATTGATGCACTTGGGGATTTTGTTGCCGATGGCACCAAGCTGCAACTGACGCTGCTTTCGGCAATAGACGCAGTGTCTGTCACTTATGTTTATTTGGAACTGTAATGGCCAGCATTCGAGCTGAGGGGTTCAACGCTGTCGCCAGAGAGTTGCAGCGAATACGAAATGCCCAGGCACCGGCTATCGCTGCAGCTGTGAAAGAGGCCAGCCGCTTTGGCGAAGAGTTGGCTGTTACCGAAGTATTTAAGCGTTACGGCTTTCGTGATCGTAGTTACGTTGCCCGCCACTTATCAGTTTCATTTAACGAACGAACTCTGCAGGGGCGAGTGTCAGCGCGCTATCGCCCCAGCACTTTAAACCGATTCATTGTCCGCCGTAATACCCGAACCAGCAAAGGCGGCGGCAGCGCAGTTCCCGATGGCATAACGATAGCCACTATTCGCAACAAACCAACATGGTTCAGAGGTGCGTTTACCTTTATTGGCCGCAATGGCAATGAGCTGATGGTGTCGCGCCAAAAAGGTGATAACCGCTGGCGCAGCCTTAAGGGCCGTAAAACCCTATACGGGCCCAGCGTTGCCGGTTCATTCGGTGTTATCAGGGATGAAATAGAGCCCCCCATTATCCGCCATTTGCGTGAGCGGTATCGGCATCACGCCAAGCGTTAGGACATTCCATGATCAACGACATTATTGAACGGCTGCAGTTGGTGCCGGGCGCCACTGTGCGCGAAGGCTTTTATGCCCAGTCATTGGTGCGTGAATCTAAATTCATATTCCTGCAACCTTATATAAGCAAAGCATCTGTTCCGGGAATGCAACCTGGATATAAAGAAGACCTCACTTTGCAAATTGTCGCCGGTATCAAAATACCTGGTTTTACCCAACCTACCAGCGAGCTGATCAACCTAACCAGAGAGATCCGCTCGTGCCTGTTTTCCAACCAACGGGACCCCGCTCGGCCTAACTGGCTTGAAGGAGCCTTTGGTCTTGCAGAGTCAGAAGAATGCAAATTCATCATGCCGGAAGCTCATGAACACCACGGCTTGGCAGTGATCACAATCTCCATTTCAAACAGCCCAACCTTCGAGGATAGATTATGAGTGAAATAGTCAAAGAGTCGTACATCGGCGCCGGCATCGTGTACGTTGCCGGCCGGGATGTTGGCAACGCATCCGGCGTTGAAGTTTCAATCGAACAGGAAGAAAAGTCTCTGCCAAACTATCGTGGTGGTGGCGGTAACTATGACTCAGTTACAAAAGTGTCATCTGTAAAACTCAAGATGACACTCAACGCATTCAGCAATGAAAACTTGGCTCTTGCGCTGCGCGGCAAAGTTTCAGTGCTGACAGCTGATCCTGTTGATAATGAGATTGTTGTTGCAAAACTGGATGGACTGGCCCCAACCGAGAAGTTGATAGACATATCCAAGCCGGTAACCGTCACCAATAGTGACGGCACCACTGCATACGATGTGGACGTTGATTACTACGTTAGCGCTGCCGGTATCCGCGCCATTGGCACAGGGGAAATTGTCGATGGGGCCCAGTTGAAGGTGTCATATACCTCTGCTGCAGGCAATGCCCTCGAAGCATTGACCGAGGCCGGTGTTACCGTCCCCGTGGTGATCGACGGTATGAACGATGCAAACGGCAAACCTTGTGTGCTGAGGTTCTATCTGTGGAAGCCTTCGCCAACGTCCAGCCTGTCATTGATTACCGATGACTATGGTTCATTCGATATCGAAGGCGAAGTGCTCGCCAACGATGCGATAGTTGCCGCCGGCAAGTCGAAATTCTTCAAGCGCCTGGCTGCGTAAAACAGAGCGGCACCCAATGGGTGCCGCCTTCATGTTAAGCCTGTAAACGTTTCATCAACTGAGAGAGTTGCACTAAAAAATCGTCTTGGTTGCGGTGCAGTTCCCGCTCTAACAAAGGAATTCAGAGGGCAATATCCAGCTTGGCTGTTGCAGCTTGCTCACACATTGCGCCAAACAGTCGGTGCTCGACAATTTTCAGTAACGGCAATATGCGCTCAATGTATAAGCGCATGTGCTCGGCGCGGTTCAGCAGCAAACCAAGACTGTACAGGTCTTGCGTTCTAACAGGCTAATATTGTTTAGTATCTTTCCCCTGAAACGTATGATTTCAGTTAGTGTTAGGGGAGACATCTCCAGTAGCCAATTGCTCAGATTTTGATGTATTTTAGCAATGGTTTTGGCTTTGTTTTCACTGGGTTTAGGATATGACATTAACTGCCGAAGAGGCTGAAGTTGAGCGGCGTGCGATTGCTTATTCTAAGAGCAATAGAACACAAATTTGCCGTAATTTAACTGATAAGACCAAGTATGTTCCAGAACAAGAACCTGTATCTGTGTTCATGTGTGGTTCACCGGGGGCGGGGAAAACCGAGTCATCCAAGCAGTTCATCAAGGGTATTTCTGGTGATGGTGAAGAGGGAGTTCTTCGGTTAGATCCTGATGAATTGAGAGAATTATTTGAAGAGTACAATGGGAGAAATTCTCATTTGTTTCAAAGGGCTGTGTCATTCATTGTCGAAAGGGCTTTAGATTATTGCTTTAAAAACAATCAGAGTTTTCTACTTGATGGTACGTTAGCTCATTATGGCGTTGCTGAAAAAAACGTCGAAAGGTCCTTGCGTAAAGGGCGACAAGTATTGATAATATTCGTCCTTCAACGTCCCGAACTGGCTTGGAGCTTCGTTCAATCAAGAGAAAAGCTTGAAGGTCGCAAGATCCTTCCTGAGCATTTTGTAGAACAATTTTTCGGCTCGCAGCAAGTTGTTGAGCAACTTAAGGCTAAGTTCAAAAAAGATGTTGCTGTGGATTTACTTATCAAGGACAATGATGGTAAAACAAAGGTGTACTATAGTAATGTTGCAAGTATTAAACCTTACTTGCCCAAAGAGTACACAAGAGAAGAAGTTATGGAAATCGTCGGTATAGCATGAGAGAGTTTGTATGATTAGAATGCTCACCACACGTAAAAAGGCTTCATCTACACCTCTATCTAGATTTGTTAGAGAGGCTGATTCTAGGCATAAAAAACGTGTCTACAAGAAAGCGATTGATGAAGCAATCAAAGAACAGAACTATGTTATTGAAATGGCAAAGCAAACAGCCTAACAGACAGATATAGTTAAAAAAACCGCCTTAGATTGGCGGTTTTTTGTTGAGGAAACCCTGAAGGGTTCCAGCGGTAACCAATTGATTAGCAAGGTTATTGTAGGAATTTATTCTGTCACCAATGTGGGGTGTCTGCCATGCACAAGAACCGCCTTTTGGGCGGTTCTTGTGCATGGCATCGGCAATCTATCGAGGATTTGCAGTGCCTTATTACAGTAGGGCTGAATATCTATTTATGAAAAGCAAAACCCCGAATACGGCAAATAGTCGGTTTTTACATCCGCCCCTAAGCACTATTTAGGAGTAAAGCATACGTAGATAATAGCAAATCCAAGTGCTAAAGATGGTCTTAGTAACGTAACAGGTAAGTGGATTCGAAAGTGTGCTGGTGCAGCGGTGATTATGGCTGCATTAGCTTGGTTGCTTCTGTCATCAACACCTTTGATTTATGCCATTTGGTGGTGGTAATCAAAATGAGCTCCAAAACTTGCCGCCGTCAATTAACCAACTGGTGTGGACCCGGTAATACACCACACATTAACTCGTCACACTCGGTGGCTATTGCTTCGCGCCATTGGTCAGTGACATCACGAATCGCAAACCGATAGGTAAACCCTAACCACACGGTGAGTTGCCTAGATGCATTAAAGTGTTCAACCACAAAGCTATCTTCGTTAAACGCATAAACATCTTCAAATTGCTTGATGTCGTGCTGTACAAACGCCTGCTGTAGTAGGCCGTTGTAAATCTCTGTTTTATCCAATGAGTGTTCCATCAACCTGTTCTCAAGCCGCTTTCGGGATGGTTTAAGGATAGCTATTGCCGCAAATAAGGCGTGAAGCGTTGCTCACGGCTACGGCGTCATCGAGGCTACAATGGCATTTAAAGACCACATTATCAACCTGATCATTCAGGGGCGGGATCTCTTTAGCAGCGAAGCCAAAAAGTCTGAAAAGACGTTGGCCGAGTTGGCTGCACAAAGCGAAAAACTCAACCAACGGCTGGAAGAATTACAAGACCAGAAACAGGCCGTTGATACCATTGAGGATTTAACCGCTGCGGTAAGCAAGGGCACTCGTTCATATTCAGAAGCTGCCGCGGCACTTGCAAAGCTGCAGCAGGAACAACGCGACGCAGCCGGATCTGCCAAAAAACTACAGCAAGAACAGGCTCAGGCTGCCACTCAAACCGCAAAGCTTGAGCAGGATTATCTGCAGCTGAGTGATGAGCTGCAACAATACAACTCTCAGATAGATGCTACGCGGGCCAGGCTTGAACAACTGACAGCG
>NZ_JAAUHW010000025.1:0-7783 GCF_012030025.1 Shewanella sp. Iso12 | reverse complement strand
ACCACTGTTTTACAACAATATACAAACCCACTCCCGCTCTCCGGGCAATTTCTTGCCCGAACCCGGGCAATTTTTTGCTCGCCGGGCAAGTTTTTGCCCGAAAGAGTTGCCCAAGGAGTAAGCTGAAGTCGATTGGATTTTGTGTACATTAAAAAGAAATGAATGGATAAAAAACAGCAAGCTAAGGCTTGCTGTCTCAATTATTTCTATGAATCACTTGAACCCAAAGGTATCGCATTTGCCTCTCTAAACTGACAATCCGGCATTTTAAGCATACCTCCTCATTTATCAGACTGACCTTTCCCCCGAATTTAAGACCATGACATTGATGAGATTTCCAATACACTAGAGCCAATGGAGATCTCAACATGAAGAAACGTTACACCGAAGAACAAATCATCAAGGCCATCAAACAGCATGAGGCAGGGGCAAAAGTCGATGACATTTGCCGTGAAATGGGCATATCCACGGGCACTTTCTATAACTGGCGCAGCAAGTATGCCGGGCTGGAAGTGAACGAAGCGAAGCGGCTGAGGGAGTTGGAAGCGGAGAACAACAAGCTCAAAAAGATGTTAGCTGACAAGATGCTGGAAGTCGAAGCAATGAAGGATGTGCTGTCAAAAAAGTGGTAACGCCAGCGGCCAAAAAGCCTGTTGCTCAACACCTGATTGAGGGATTCAGCCTCAGTGAGCGAGTGGCCTGTCAGTTGGCTGGGCTTAGCCGGACTGCATTTCGCTTTCAACCCAGGAAAAAGCCAGACAATGGGCTCAGACAGCGACTGAAGGCACTGGCGACGCAATATCCTCGCTATGGGTATCTGATGCTGCATGGTTTGCTCAGGGGTGAAGGCTGGGTCAAAAACCGCAAACGAACCTATCGGCTCTACACGGAGGAAGGCTTGCAGGTCAGGACGAAGAAGCACAAAAAGCTAACCCGGCCAAGGCAGCCCATGGAGGTGCCAACACCCCCCAATCAACGTTGGTCTATGGACTTTGTGTCAGACCAACTCAGCAATGGTCGCCGCTTTCGGGTACTGAATGTCGTGGATGATTATTCGCGGGAAATGGTCGGTCAATTAGTCTCTGTGGCCATTAGTGGTAAGCAGGTCGCCAGATTCTTGGAGCAATTGATGGAAGAGCGAGGCAAACCCAAGAAGGTTACTTGCGACAATGGGACAGAATTTACCAGCAAGGCCATGTTCTTCTGGAGTAAGGAAACGGGCGTCACACTGGGCTTTATCCAACCAGGAAAGCCGACGCAAAATGCCTTTGTGGAAAGCCTGAATGGCAAATTCAGGAATGAATGTCTGAATCAGCATTGGTTCAGAACCTTAGACGAAGCCAGATACGAAATCGAGCTATGGCGTGAACACTACAACCATGTTCGCCCATATAGTTCACTGAACTATATGCCGCCTGTTGCGTATGCCAAGCAAGCAGCATAAGCTGGAAAATCTCATCAAGAGATTGGTACTAATCTCGGGGAAAGGTCAACTTAGACCAACAACTTCCGGATGCGTGGAAAGTTTGATCCCATTAAGTCATAAGCGGGTAACTTGCAGATGAGGCAACCTTTTAACAATAAAATCGACTACCGTTTCAAAATTAGTTTTATTACAAAATATACTGACACTACCCCAAAAAGATTCTATATCACCACTTATCAACACCATTTTCCTGCGGCTATCAACTTTCAACTTGGTAAATATTGGCTTACCCTTTTCATCCTTCTCATCCCAAAATAATGGTACATATTGAGCCTTTTCAGGCTCGTATTCAGGAACAGGACAAAAACTCAAAAGCACCAAACCTCCGGGTCCGGCTAACAGCAATGGATTCGTCATAAAAACCAAAGGTAACAATATCAAAGCACCTATTCGCAACATTAACGCTAAAGCGGTAAAATCCAACTTACGATAGCGCCACTTTGGATATAGCTTTAAATTATCTTCAAGCATGCCACTTTGAGTGATCTTATAAGCGATATGATGATATTGGCTTCGAGTAAGAGCATAAAAAGCAAGCAAGATAACACCAAATAGAATTGCAAGATAAAAGTCCCATATCTCCAGGGTTTGCCATCTGCCTTCATCACTAATTAGTCTGCTTAAGATGGGAGCAGCAACAGGTAAAGCTAACATCCCCAATATTATTTTACTATGAAGCACCAAAGCACTCGTTGGCCAGTCAAAAGCTCTTGGGCATTCCCACAGAAACACAGCCTCCTCGCGCTCCAACTGCTCAATATCCTCCTGAGTAAAACAACCTTCCTCTAATGCTGTCTGGTTATACTGAATATAATCGGGCCGTTCAATGATTCCGCTCATTATCTACTCCATGATATTTTTCATATTCAGCATAACGGGAGTCGCCCCACTAGGCCAAGCGAAACTGCCATTGGCTGCTGGCTTGATAGTCTTACCATTGTATATGTTACCGATATCCTGAGGGTCTATCTCAAAGCACCACTCTTTAGCAATGTTGGTGAGATCATATCTTTGCACAGAAAGCCAAATTTCAGAATAAGACTCCTTCATTGCAATGGGGACCAACCAATGGATCCCCATACCTTTTGGCGGACTGAGATCGATATTCAACTCGTTGTCCAAACGATTAGGCAAACCTTTAGTCAAGATCTGCTGCATCGCAGCATCACTCAAATGTATGGGTGTGATATCCCCCAAATTCTCATTCTCGACTTGCGAGTTCCAAAAGACTAAGCTCTTCTTCACTTCGGCGACCGATACGCTTAAATTAGCCTGAGGCAATGTCAGTACAAGCCAACACCCCTCTACATCATACTCTATGGACTCCCCCTCATCGGCTTCGATAGTAAAACATGTCCTAGCATAAACTGAAGGCTTAAGCAAGGCATCCATAAGCTCTTGAAACTCTAGCTTTGGATCAAGTTGCCATTTAGTTTTTTGCCCGAAGGATGAGCCCTCTAACCATTTGTCAACATCATCTCTAGACCACCAAGTAAGCATCAAACTGGACAAGAGATAGATAAGACCGGTTATGGCCATGATTATTCCAAAGCCAGGGATCGCAACACCAATACCAAACGATTGAAAAAAAATGTAAGCACCACCGGCTAGCTGCACAGAGAGAGAAACGGCTTTAACCGTAGTCAGTTGTAATTCTATGAAGTTTAAATCACTTTTTCCTTTTCTCCACTGGTCGAGTTCGTCCGTAACCACTGAGAATTCATAAGCTGTTGCGATGACCATAAGCCCCCCTAAAAGCCTTGCAGAACTTTTAAAAGCACTCACTGTCTTAGATAACTCAGAACCACCTAATGCTTTAACTTCTTGAATCGATTGTCTTAACAAAGGAACATTCGTTCTCCTGACCCCCTGGACTACAGATGTAGAAATATTATGAATCCCCTTTTCAACCACATCATTCAAATTTTTGACTGATATTCCATACCAAATACTAGTTGCTGCCGCGGCCAAATAACTCACGTTTGATATCCAGACTCTAGATAACTTTTCTCTACCATCAAGCCCATCACTATCACCATTCCCCAATATATCACTCGTTTCCATGCTTGAAGGCATGGGAGTTTCCAGCACGTTCCATAAATTCATTAACACAACAGTGTAGCCAACACCACTTTTTACTCCAGAAATAATATCACCACCGAATCTCTTACCTCCATTTACCATATCACGCATAACATTAGACAAATTCTGGCGATACACTTCCATAATTCCATTATGTTTTAGTCGAAGCATTTCTGGAATTTTAGTATTCAACCTTTCCAATTTTTGCTGATTCTTAGCTATGCTATTACTGTGAGCCTTATAGTCTCGTTTCGTCTTCCCTGGTGTACTAAGAGCCTTTTGACTATCTTCAATCCTCTTATTTATTTCAAAATATTTTCTATCCCACTGCTCTTTTTTATTCAAATACTCTTTAAAACTACTCTTATCAAACGGCAAATTATAAATAAATGAACTAAGTACATTCATTCTAACCATTTTAACTCTTGAGAGAGATTTCGAACCTTCTTTCCCGATTAAGGGGAACAACGCCTTCATTAATTGATCCCAACCAATAGAAGACATAGTACCAAATGCTTTTTGCATAGTCGTCAGAGTCAGCTGTATCTCATCGCGCAACATTCTCACCCAGCCATCGTCTGCCAGACGGAGCTCATCAAAGGCAGCAAGCCACTCGTTAACTCTTCCCATATAGTTATTGGCTTCAGAAACTTCCTCAGACTGCGCTTTCTCAGCTTCTCGTGGCAGTTTTTGTTGAATGTTATATAGAGCAGCATGAAGTTCAGGATCAAAGCCACTGTAACTTAAGGCTATTAAAGCAGCGGCCTTATCTGAGTCCCACAAAGCATTACGTAGTTGTGCCCGTTGAGGCTCATCCATAAATGGAAGTAAGATTTCATAGGTGTTGCCAATCCAGTTTGTCAAAGCTAATTGGTGTTCGACATGATGGCAATCGGCTCCCAACACACTTGCATCTGCCGGTATGGCAAAATGGCAACTAAAAGCTTCTTCCAATCTAAGTTCAACTTCTGAAATAAGCTCTTTATCATGTTGTAAATGCTCATTCAAAAAGGACTCAGCGGCTTGAAGGTCAGCATATTGGCGCCTTTTCTTATTCTTTTCCCATTCTTTAGGAATGACAGGGACACGTCCATACTCTTCAATTATCTCTTTTTCAAGCCGTTTGTATGTTTCACTAGATGGTAGTTCAAAACTGTCATTCAGCTTTCGAGATGCCCTTTGGACAGCGATATTCCACTGCTCTTTTTCATACGCATAATCACTCACCTTATCCAGATAACGGCTGATAGCGAGTTTATTGCCCCTGACTTTTGACGGTAACTTATCATCATGCATCCAGCCTTCCATACTGAGCATATCACCGGCACCGCATAGCTGGATCACTGCCTGCGCATTCATCCGGCGATACATCTCATCCTCATTAAACTCATGCATCTGCCCAGCTATATAAGCCGTTTGTGACAAAATATCATCGATATCCGACCAAATATCATCCAGTGCGACCATCAGGGCCGAATCTTTATCGCTTATAGGGCCTAGGTAGGTAGTCAGGGGTTGAACCGGCTTACCGCTGATCTTTTCATCTCCCTCCCCTCTGTCTTGCAGGGAAGGAACCGCCAAAGGGAACTTGGCCTCGCCGGCAATATCGGCAACCTGGCTCAACACCTTGATTGGGGCAGTATGGGGCTCTGCCATAGTGCGGCAAAATCCGGGCAATGACAGCTTGCGTCCCCAACGACGCTGGGCTTCGCCATTACTGCGATAATGCTCCAACATAGGCCAGGAACACCTTAGCTGGCTGAACATCAGATACAGCTCAGAGCCGCGGTTATATTCCAGATAGACTTTAGGCTCCAGCGCTGTACCGCGCTCGCTGAGCGGTTTGTCAGCCTCATTGTCGCCAAACTGGTAACGGATCAGCTGAGGTCCCCTGACTTCATATTCGTGCAGGGTCTTTTCGGTTTGGTTCCAGACATAAAGCCAGCCGTCGGTAAGCTGACGCAGGGTGTAGCTATTACATTTGAGCTGTTTGCTGAAGTAGCCACCGGGGAAGTTACCTTCTGAAGGCAAGTTGTGCTTGGGGCAAGGCTCCGGCACCAACTGGAATTCATCCAAGGCATAACGCACAGGCACGATTTTGACGGTTTGCGCCTTGAGTGGGCAAGTTGCCAGTAAAGAACCGGCTTTAGTATCCGACTCTTGAGTGGCCTTATCGTTGGCATCCTGTTGTTGTCTATCGGCCGACATGAGTAACTCCTTGTAACGCATTGGCTCTTTGTTGATTTAACTGCTTGGCCAAATCTGCGGCTTGTGCCAAAGCCGCAGATCTCCCACTTCCCCGGGTTTGCATCAGGTTAATAATGCCGGCGTACTCTGATTGAGAGACGGGTTCACGGCTAGCCTGGTGCTGATCAAGCAAAGCCCCGGAAGCACTGCTTGCCTGATTGCCGATAAGATTCTTTTCAAAGTCGGCACCGAGATAACCCAAAATATTGCCGTAAAGAAAAATGTCCCGCTCCGATTCCCACCCCTGCGCGGCGGCGCGCTCGGCAATAGCCAAGGTTCCCGCCAGGGAAACCGAACCGAACTCATCGGCAAAGAAGTGCCTCAAATGCTGCTGCAGCCTAAGACCAAATTGCTGCCAGCAGACCTGCTGCATCACCTTGAGGTGGTCATCGGTCAACTGAAAGCGCTGAGTTGCCTCACTGGACTGAGCCGACTGAGGCACTCGGCAGTGCCAGTGTTCGGCAATAGTGTCATACACCCAAATCCGGCCGAATATGCCCGCCGGGAACAGTGCTTCCAGCGGCAGTTGCGCCGCCATAAAGCCCGCCAGCACTCTGGGGTCCTGATAACGAAATAATACCTGGTGACCCAGCGGGTGTTGCTGCAAAGGTAGTTGCTGAAAATAGCGCAACAATTCAGCACTGGAGGAAGTTGACTCAAACAGCCAGACACTGTCCCGGTAGCAAAGCTGTTGCTCCAACCAATCCAACAACTGACTGTCGGCAGGACATTGCAGCAGCAAGGGTTGAATATCGCCGAGAGACTCGAACTGAGTCCCTTGATACAGGGGTAGCATAAAGACACGGTTATCTAGCTGATACAGGGTTTGCGCCAGGTTTCGGTGCAAACAGGCATCCCAAAGCAGATACAGCTGCCCCTTGAGTCCAGCGAGATCAGGCAGGGGCATCTTCTTCCTCCGGCTGCTCGCAAATTTCGCACACACCTTTAGCCGTACTGGCAGCCAGCAGCAGAGTGCCACTCTGCTGGGATGGATTGGGCAAAATCACTTTTTCGCCTTGGGGCAACTCGGCAGCGGCCACTTCACCCGGAAGCTCCGGTGCCTTGCCGGCAAAGCCGCTGCCTGAACCGGGGCTGCCGCCCGAGTTGAGATTAACTGCCGCGCCGCCCAGGTGCACCCCGGCCGGGTCCACTTTGACGAAGCTGCCACCGGCACTGATGCTGATCTCGGCGCCGGCATCGAGCACAATTTTCCCCAATGACTTGAGATGAACTTCACTGCCCACCTCGAGCGCTTCTTTGGCGGCGACTTTCTGCTGATAGCTGCCATCCACAATCAGGCTCTTGTCGCCTGTTACCTGCTGACGGGACTCGCCCAACACCGTCAGATGTTCGTTGCCGCCGATGCGGCTGCGCCTTTCATTGTCCACATCCAGGTGGTTGTCGTGCTTGATATGCTCGTGCCTGTCATTCTCGGTCAGTAAGTTCAGGTCTTTCTGCGCATGCAGGTAAATCTCCTCTTCCCCCGCTTCATCCTCAAACCTCAGCTCGTTGCTGCCCTCGCCCTTGTGGCTCTGGGTCTTCAGCACGGTGCGGGTCTTGTGGGCCGGCAGCGCGTAAGGCACCTGGTTCACCGCATGGAAGGCCCGACCGGTGATGATGGGTTGGTCCGGGTCGCCGTCCAAAAACGACACTATCACTTCATGTCCTATCCGCGGCAGTGCCATAAAGCCATACTGACCACCGGCCCAGCCCTGGCTGACCCGTATCCAGCAGCTGCCGTGCTCGTCACCCCTGGCATATCTGTCCCAGGGGAACTGCACCTTCACCCGGCCGTATTCGTCACAAAATATCTCTTCATCCTTCGGCCCCACCACGGTCGCTATCTGCGGCCCCGCCATCCTGGGTTTGGCCTTCGGCTCCGCTTGCCATTGCATGGAGGATGGCACCGCCACTATCTCGTTACTGTAAGTGGTGCCGCGACTGCTGTTGTCCTCTTCCGCCGCATTA
>NZ_JAAUHW010000024.1:0-8890 GCF_012030025.1 Shewanella sp. Iso12 | reverse complement strand
AAAGCAGCGGCGCGCGTTAGCGCGTCCAGCCCACAGGGCGATGCTGCCTTTGCTTGTTATATTTTTAATAATCTTCACCTTCGTCACCCACAACCTTAGCATTTAATATTTTGGCGATCTTTTTAGCTTTTTTAAGCTGCGCTTTATCGGTACCAATAGTTATTGAGCCATTTGAATAAGTAAAAGAGTACTTTTTTTTGAGAATTGGACTGGTCCAAACACAGCTGTTCGGAGTTGAAACTTCAATTTCTTCGCCTGTCTGAGGATTTACGGCTATCGCCGTATTTTGAACCGACAATGATTTGTCTTGCTCACACACGGCTAACCATTCCTCTACAGAGATTTGATTCTCACGTTTTATGTGCAAATTGTATCCGGCCATAGATTTTCCTGATGCCAATAAAAGCAGTGAGACTAAGAGTATTCGTATGTTCATAAGAAAATATAACGCCCAAAGCAGCGGCGCGCGTTAGCGCGTCCAGCCCGCAGGGCGATGCTGCCTTTGCTTGTTATGTTTTTACTCGCCAAGCTCACTAAGAAAACCCTCTGGATCGCTAACGAACTTAGCTGCTTTTGATTTAAGAATATACTGTTTGAGCTCGAAAACGTTTGGATTGAGCATTATCTTTTGCCCAGGAACGAACAACACACAATTTAGTAAAGAAGCAGCCTCACAGAGAGCGGACATAATACTTGTGATGTTTTCTCTAAGATCGAGCCTAAACCCAATTGAAAATATCTCACCTTCTTCGTGCCACACACTTATATCGTGCACCTTATCATTGCCCCAGAGGGATAAATCTTCAGACCACGATTCTGCTTTGGGCAATATAGGTGAGAATATAGCATCGAGGTCTTTGGTGGGCTGGTTCTCGACCCACGCGCAAGTAGTATCGAACCCATCCTCTCCATAAAGGGATTCAACCTCAAAATTATTCTCTTCAGCCCACTTGGCAGGGACGAACTCAATTGGAATTTGCCAAACTGCCACTTAATTCTCCTGAAACATAACAGCTGTATAGTGCGCATGCGCGTTTTAGTCCTCGGAGGAGTGTAAACGCGCATCGCTATCTGTTTGTATTAGCTGGATATAATAGAGTTTAGTCTTAATATCCCTTGCAGCTAAACGCGCATGCGCGGTTTCCAAACCTATTATCTACCAGCTGTATTTTTTAACTTTATGAATTTAATGTTATTTTCTAAAATGTTACAGAAATAACGCGCAAACTTAGCTGCAAATTTCCGGGATTTTTCCTGGAACGGCAATAATACTGTATAGAAAATCAGTTCTGAGGCGCTTGTCATAAGCGTTCCAAGCAGTAAAACCAAGGACCCTACAAAAAGCGTTGAGTAAAGCCATGGCTACCGCACGGGTCCAAACTCTGTTTGTCCCTACATTCCGCTGAAAACGGAAAAGTGTTGTTGCTTTCGGCCTTAAGCTTAAGAAAGTGCTAAAGCTAAGCGTTTGAATTGGTTATACAATACCCAGTTCTGAATGTGAAAACAATTAGCCAAAGGTCAAGTTTTGACAAAGGCAACAAAACCCTGATTTGGTTTGTTTTTGAAGCAGAATTGACTGGGTTTGAAACCCAAAGCAACATGACTTTAAGCCGCTGGCACAGCGGCTATCATAGCTTCCAGCTAAAAGTTCCTAAGTTAGTACTGGCCGAGCTTCCGGCCACGGTGTAGCCCATCACCTGTGGTGCACCTTTCGCACAGGCGATACTGTGACACGCTGCGAGTACGTCCTTGTAAGCTCTGCCTCGCCATCCCTGGCTCGGAAGGTCACAGTTCCACCTGTGCCTGGAAAATAGGTGTATGTCTGCAAACTCTTCAGATATTTCAAGCTACTCAGCGCTAACAGAGTTGTACCAATTCCCCCTCGGTGTCGCCGAAAGCCGTTGGCGCAAATAACGTGGCTGAGGCATGGATGCCGAAGCAGCGACAGTCGAATCAGGGATGAGCGTCTGAAGCGATAGTTATTTGCGCCATTAGGCCGAGGGGCTTTCGACACCGTGTGGGGCGGCAAGGGAGATCCAAGAGGGGATTGCTGTTGATCCCTTCTTGGTCGGGTGTGGGGCGAAGCTCCACGACTTTACGCCGCTGGCACAGCGGCTAGCATTGCTTTCAGCTCAAAATAGCCAAATAACATAGATTGAACTTCCAGCAACGGATGTCTCCCATTGCCTGCCGCAGGCTTATGCACAGGCGATCCTGTGATTCGGCGAGAGTTGCACAGCAACATGCTTTCGAGCGCGAGCCAGGGACGGTGAGCTGGCCGTTAAACAGGAAAGTTGTTGTGAATACGTCCATGTAGCCTCGACGAAAACATCTGACCTACAGGGACGTAGGAAATGCCGAATTTGTCTGGAACAAAATTCGGCCCTGTTTTCGACGGTCACAGTTCCGCCTTTGCCTGGAAATGAGGTGTATGTCTGCAGACACTTCAGATGTTCCAAGCTACTCAGCGCTAACAGAATTACACCGATTCCCCTTCAAAGCCGCCGCTAGGCGTTGTTTGCCTATTGGCGTAGCCGAGGCCGGCTTGGAAAATTGAAAACTAATTTACCGAAGCTATACCTGATAAGAACAAGCTATGCCTGATAAGAAAATGCCCTCCGATGGAGGGCATTGATGAGTACAACCGGGCTTAAACGTTTCTCGGTTGCTCAGGCTTATCTATATCCAAAGTCACTTCATAGGCCACATTGTTTTGGCTGACAGGCTTTACCGTCTCCACTTTGGGCTCGGCACTGGCCTTGGTATCCCGGGCGATTTGCAGCGCTTCATGGGTGAGCATATTGTTGCCGCTCAGCAGATCATTCAGCCCGCCCTTTTCGGCATCTACCAGCCCCAACTCTCTGAGCATGGCATCGACCACAGGTGCGTTGGCGCGGTAGTTGAGCGCTGCACTGGTCACTTGCTCGGCAATGCCGCCCTTGACACCGGCGCCATCAGAAGCAGTCCCCAGTTGGCCGGTTACGCCGCTGCCATAGCCTTGAAGGATCTTGATGCCTTCGATGTTTTCCAGTGGTTTAACCGCATTGGCGACGATTTCCGGCAGAACTTTGAGGATCGCCAGTGAGCGCTGCAGGGCAACTTGCTCGTCACGCAACACGTTCTCGGCTTCGTGCAGTGCCTGTTTACCGGCCGCTTCCACCGCATACACCTTCTCATCGGCCTCGGCCTTGAGCATCTTGGCATCGGCACTGGCGCGGGCTTCGGTCAGTATCGCTATGGATCTATCTTCGGCGGCGCGTTTCTCGGCTTCAGCCTGAACTGTAACGCCAACGGCTTCCCGCTCTGCCTCTTTACGGGCGTCAATAACTTCAATCTCTTTGCGACGATTGGCCTCAGCCACCTGACGCACTGTGATTACCGCTTCCTCTTTTTCAACCTTGAGCTTTTCGGCCTCGGCGGCGCGGGCTCTGGCGGCAGATTCTTCTTCCGACTTGGCGGCAACCGCAATCTGTTTCTCCTGTTCGGAGACTTCGATATCTCGCAGCTGCTGAATTCTGGCCTGCTCAATTTGCTTACGCTTTTCAATCTCGCGGGTTTCTATGTCTTTGGTCTTTTCAATTTCCGCCGACTCGATGGCGCGTTCCTTGGCGATTTCCGCCTCCCGCTCCTCACGCTGCTTTTGCTCTTTCTGCTTGATGATCTCGGCCTTTTGCTCGGCGCGCTTGAACTCCAGCGCCTGCTGCTGGATCAGACGTGCTTCCTCTTCGGCCTTTTCAATGTTCAGCGACTCTTTTTCGGCTTCCAGGTTACGCAGCTCAATCTGGATCCGGTTGTCCTGCTGAATATCGTTGGTTTCTTTGCGCTTTTCTTCGATGATCTTGGCGAGTCTAGCACGACCTTCGGCGTCGAAGGCGTTGTTCTCATTGAAGAACTCCAGCTCTGTCTGGTCAAAACCTGTCAGAGAAACCGACTCCAGTTCCAGACCATTTTTCTCGAGATCGTTGGCAACGTTGTTCTGCACCCGCTGTACAAAGTCAGCCCGCTGTTCGTGCATCTCTGTCATGTTCATTTCGGCAGCCACGGCGCGCAGCACGTCAACAAACTTGGACTCCATCAGCTTCTTGAGCTCTTCCACCCTATTGGTGCGACCGCCCAATGTCTGGGCCGCCATGGAGATACCTTCGGCATTGGGAGCCACCCTCAAGTAAAAGTCGGCCTTGACGTCCACCCGCATCCTGTCTTTGGTGATCAGGGCATCTTTTTGGGTCTTGCCCACCTCGATGCGCAGGGTGTTCATATTGACGTGAATAATTTCATGCAGTACCGGCAGGACAATGGCGCCGCCATCTTTGACTACCTTTTCACCACCGAAACCCGTGCGCACAAAGGCCATCTCTTTGGTAGCGCGGCAATAGAGCTTGGCAAAAATAAACCCTATCACCAACAGGCAGAGCACTACTGCGCCTGCGGTAAACAGCAACATACTGGTGCCGCTGGTATTTAAACCCGGGATGGTTTCCATTCCTGTTGTTTCCTTCTTTGGTTAGATTATTGTTCAAAACGGGTGGCAGACCACACGCGGCCGCTGCGTCTTAGCAGCACCACTTGCACCCCTGCCGGGAATTCGGTGTCTTCGTCTTCGGGCTCGACCAGGACATAGTGTTTCTGACGGTACTGATCCTGAACCACAGCCTCGCTGGGATTTCCCTTGATGGCACAGCCGAGTGTCACAGTACCGACGCTGCCGCTGAGATCTTCGATTGAGACGGCGCTGGATTCATTTTTGGGAAGGATTCGGGCCAGCTGCCCACCGAGGAAATGGCAGGCAACCGCCGCCAACGGCAAGGCCAGCAACAAGGAAAACACTTGCGGCAACAGGGCCGAGGTCAGCAGCCAGGAAAAATAGTTAAGCAAGTAGCCTGTAATACTGAAACATCCCAGTGCCAGTACAAACCAGATGAGCACAGGCAGCCTATCCAAGCAGAGCCAACCGGCCAGCGCTGTCAGTCCGCCCTGAGGCAGGTCAGTATCAAGATCGGCATCGGGAAGCCAGTCATCCATGGCGGCCATCAGGCTGATACCCGCGATTAATGTGAGTCCCTCTATCACTCCAAGCAGTGCCACTATCGCCAAGGCTACAGCATAGGGCAGATTGGACTGGGCCAGAAAAAAGTCCAGCACAGGATTCCTCCTTGTGGGCGACGACCGCTCCCGGTCGCCAACATTCCATATATGCCTGTTAAATTCAGGTAATTCCCGAGTTTACCTCCAGGCAAGCTTGGACTCCAATAGCTTTTATCTGCATTTGACGTCAGAAATCGGAAGCAGTTCACACTAAGGCTCAAATCCAGAAGGTTTTATGCTGCCATCGCAACGCTTAAGGCTTAACCAGGCTCAGTTAACCTTAAGTCGCAAACTGCTGGCTTAATATCAGCAACAGGGAATACCCCAATTAGTGCCACACCTTTATTTTTTGTTACAAAACATTATCTTAATAAATCTATGCATGAGTAAAGCCTACTGAAAACTGCTTGAGTATCGTCCCTTGGCTTGGTTAGCATAGGGGCAGTTATTCTTTGATGAATGCCAGACATTCCAGAGCACACCATGACAGCCAAAACCGAATATCAGCAACTTTGCCAGCACTTTCGTACCATCAGCCACTTCGAGCATTTCAGTGCCCTGGGGGACTGGGATCAAGCCACCATGATGCCCATGGACGGCAGCGAGGCCCGCTCCGAGGCGATGGCCGAGTTGGCATTACACATTCACAGTTTAAAAACCTCGCCCCGGCTTGCCGAATGGCTGGATAGCGCCGAAGCCAAGACCGCCGAACTCAGTATCGAGCAGCAAGCCAACCTCAGAGAGATGCGCTGGCACTATGCCCAAGCTATAGCCGTACCGGGGGACTTGGTGCAGGCCAAGACGCTGGCGGGTTATCGCTGTGAAAACCAATGGCGTGAACAGCGACAAAACAACGATTGGCAAGGGTTTCGCCCCAATCTTGAGGCGGTAATCGCCTTGGTGCGAGAAGAAGCCCAGGCTCGCTCGGCGCACACTGGCAAGGCCGGTTACGATGCCCTGCTGGACAGATTTGAACCCGGCATGACATGTGAGCGGCTGGAGACCACTCTCGGAGCGGTGCGGGACTGGTTGCCCGAGCTTATCCAAAAAGTGAAGCACAAGCAGCTGCACCAGAGTTACAAGAGCAGCGCCGGCGACTACCCGATAGCAGACCAAAAGCTGCTGGGACGGGAGGTAATGCAATACCTGGGATTTGATTTCAATCAAGGGCGCTTGGATGTCAGCTCGCACCCATTTTGCGGTGGCGTGCCCGGTGATATCCGCCTCACCAGTCGCTACACGGAAGATGACTTTATCGCTGCCCTCACCTCCACTATTCACGAAACGGGTCATGCCCGTTACGAGCAGGCGCTGCCAAAGGATTGGCGAGGACAACCCGCCGGAATGTCTCGCTCCATGGGGTTCCACGAGAGTCAGAGCCTGTTTTTTGAGATGCAACTCGGCGGCAGCCGCGCCTTTATCAGCAAGCTCTATCCGAGAATTCGCCGACATCTCGACTGCCCGGTATCGGCCCATGAACTGGTCGACAATATCACCCGGGTCAAGCCGGGTCTTATCCGGGTCGATGCCGATGAAGTCACCTATCCGGCGCACATACTGCTGCGATTTGAAGCCGAGCAGGCCTTTATCGACGGCAACCTGGAAGTGAAAGACCTACCCGATTTCTGGGATCAAAAGATGCAGCAATATCTGGGGCTGAGTACTGCCGGCAATTATAAAGATGGCTGCATGCAGGATATTCACTGGACCTTGGGCGAACTGGGATATTTCCCCAGCTATACCTTGGGCGCCATGTATGCCGCCCAGCTGAGATTTGCCATGGAAGCCGAGTTGGGCCCCATTGAAGCCCTACTGAGCCAGGATAAGCTGGGGCAGATTTGCGACTGGCTGGATGAAAAGATCTGGTCCAAGGGGTGCCTGCTGGAAACCGATGAACTGATCCGCAGCGCCACAGGGCAGAGTCTGGATCCCAACTTCCTGCAGCGCCATCTGCAGCAGCGCTATCTGGATTAATTTATCTGCAAAAATGGTATAATGGCGCGTTTCTACGAAGTAACTGAAAAGAGAAAGTGAATTCAGATGTTGATACGCGCCATTAGCCAGGATGACTGGCAAGCCATAGGCGAAATTCAAGCAGAGTGCTACCACGCTCTGGCCCCCGAACCTTTACATGTGCTCAAGAGCAAGTGGCAGGCATCACCGCAAACCTGCTATGTCCTTGAAAAGAGTGACCAGGTGGTAGGCTATTGTCTGGCTCATCCCTGGACCGAAGACACCCCTCCGCCACTGTACAAGGCGATTACCACACTGCCCAAGGCCGACACCCTTTATCTGCATGATATTGCCATCAGCAACAGAGCTCAGGGATTCGGCGCCGGACGCAAACTGTTTGATACCCTCAAGCTTCAGGCGGAAAAACTGCGCCTGGGTTCCTTGTCACTGGTTGCAGTACAGGGCGCCTGTGGTTACTGGGAAAAGCTCGGCTTTAACCACAAGCGTATCGAAAAATCGCTGGCCACCTATACAGATGACGCCAGTTATATGGTCTATCCGGTAGCCCGCTGACAGATGCAACCCACACTCATCACCATAGGCTTGTTGTGCCTGAGCAATATCTTTATGACCTTTGCCTGGTACGGCCACCTCAAGTCCCTTTCAGGTAAACCCTGGATCATTGCCGCTTTGGTCAGTTGGGGCATAGCCCTGTTCGAATATCTTTTGCAGGTACCGGCCAACCGTATTGGTTATAGTGTGATGAATGTGGGCCAACTCAAGATACTTCAGGAAGTCATCACCCTGAGTCTGTTTGTTCCTTTTTCATTCTATTACCTTAAAGAACCACTGAAACTGGACTATCTTTGGGCCGGGTTGTGTATGCTCGGCGCCGTTTATTTTATATTTCGCAGTAAGTTCGGTTGAGCCCACTGCTTTAATGAGGACACAAGATGGCACGTCAGGTCGCCTATGAATACAAGGGGGTCGCGAAAGTGATCAACTTTGCCTATGACAAATACCACGACATGTACGAGGCTGTTGCCGCCGCCGAGGGAATAGATCTCAGCCGTTTTCTGGCAATGGAGCAGCAAGTCGCCATGACAGCCAAAGGCGGTGGCGCCCTGAAGAGCTATCGCACCAGTGAATTCGCCCGTATGGGGTTTCGTCATATCCACTTTGTTAAAGAAGAAGAGCAGGGTTAATACCTGCCCAAAAGAGGGTTAAGCCATGATAAATCCAGAGCACGCCAATTTTCCCCGAGCCGGCTTTTTCAAGCGCCTCGGTGCTGCCGTTTATGATCTACTGCTGGCGGTAGCCGTCTACATGTTTGCCGGTGCCATAGGGTTTGGGATCTTTACCGGCCTGACCGCCTCCGGCCTTATTCCCATGGGGAACTATGAACATGTTTCGGATCTGCTCAATGGCAACAGCCTCTATCACGGCCTCTATCAGCTGTGGCTGGCCTGCTGTGTGGCTGGTTTCTACGCCCTGTTCTGGTCCAAGGGCGGCCAGACTCTGGGCATGCGCGCCTGGCGCCTCAAGGTGCAACATCCCAACGGCCAAAACCTGAGTTTTATTACCGCGCTGGCACGGGTAGTTTGGTCCTTGTTGGGAATAGGCAACCTGTGGATCTTGTTCAGCGGTGACAAACTGGCACTGCAGGACAGCATGACCCGCTCAGAAGTGGTGCTTCTCAGTAAAGAAGCCAACTCACTGCGTAACTGGCACGGAGCCTGAGACACGGATTCTGAGATAATAGCCTGAAATACCCAGGTAGCGATGGCATTAAAATAAAGCGTTCTAGATGCCTCCAATACGCAAACCACAGCAAAAAGCCCTGTCACTGACA
>NZ_JAAUHW010000023.1:0-24501 GCF_012030025.1 Shewanella sp. Iso12 | reverse complement strand
AGGAACACTCCCGGGGCTTTTTGGTATCCCATCTCAGCCTCAGCCGATGGCGGCCTCGGGAGCCGCCTGGAAACGTCTGGCGTGATAGAGGCAGAAGAGTGCAAACCAAGCGGCACTCACCAGGAAACCGGCCAGGGTGGAATGCAGCAGCCCCATGGCCAGATAACCCAGCGCTGCCCCGAAGGCGACGGTCAGGGCATAAGGCAACTGAGTCAGCACATGATCTATATGGTGACAGCCGGCGCCGGTGGCCGACAGAATACTGGTACTGGAGATGGGTGAGCTGTGGTCGCCAAACACAGCGCCAGCCAACACAGCCGACAGCATGGGCAGCAGAAGTTGGATATCGCTGGCAGCGGCCATATCACCGGCGAGTGGCAACATGATACCGAAAGTGCCCCAACTGGTGCCTGTGGCAAAGGCCATGGCACAGGAAAGCACAAACACCACCACAGGCAGCAGCCCTGTGGGCAGGTTGCCGTTGGCCAGGCTGGCGAGATATTTGCCGGTTTCCATGTCACGCACCACGGCGCCTATGGTCCAGGCAAACAGCAGTATGTTGATCGCCGGCAACATGGCCATAACGCCTCTGGGGGCGGCGCGCAGCCAAGTGGATATCCCAAGACCGAGGCGCAGAGCCAACAGGCCGGACACCGCCAGGCTGCAAAGGGCGCCATAAACCAAAGACGAACCCACATTGGTATGTTCAAAGGCGCCCAGCACACTGAAGGCCTGACCATTGGCGGCTAATACCTGGGCCCCGGAGTCCAGCATGAAATAGATACTCGCCGCCGTCAGTGTCACTATAGGCAACACCATATCCAGCATGCCGCCGCGGCTGTCGGCCGGGGCTTCCATATCCAGCCCTATTGGCCGGCCCTTGGATTCATCCCAGAGCTTGCCTTCGAGCGCCCGCTGCTCATGCTGTCGCATCGGCCCAAGATCCAGTTGGAAGGCGATGACTACCACCACCATGATCAGGGTAAATACCGCATAGAGATTCATGGGGATCATCTGCACAAAGGCGGCGATCGGGCTCTGCTCTGTCACCCCATGGGCCACGAGTATGCCGCCCACCAGGGCGATGATATAGGCCCCCCAAGAGGAGATGGGCATCAATACGCACACGGGTGCCGCGGTTGAGTCCAGCAGATAGGCCAACTTGGCGCGGGAGATCTGGAATCTGTCGGTCACAGGGCGGCAAATGGGCCCCACCGACAGACTGTGGAAGAAGTCGTCAATAAAGAAGGCAAACACCATCAAGCCGGTGAGCGACTTGGCGCTCTTGCGGCTCTGGCAGCGCCTGGCGGCCCATTCGGCGAAGGCCCGGGTCGCCCCCGAGGCGGTCATCAAGCTGATAAGCCCACCCAGCAGCAGCATAAACAGCAGCATATTAAGGTTATCGCTGTTGGGAGCGCCATCGACCCAGAAGATTTTCAGCACACAGTCAAACAGGTAGCGCAGCGATTGCAGCGGTGAAAACTGCTGTAACATCAGGCTGCCGGCGACTATGCCAACCCCGAGAGAGAGCAGTACTCTACGGGTGATGATCGCCAGCGCAACCGCCAGCAGAGGAGGAACTATGGACCAGGGAGAGTCCGCAAAATGCATGATATTCATGATCTCTTTACACCAAAGAAGGTGGAGATCTACCGATAGGATCGAAGAAACTCAGACCAAGGAGGGCAGAAACTTCTCAGCTCCTTCAGGTAGCGCTCCATAGTGGATGACTATGGCAGTCCTGCACCTGTTAGATACAGAACCAGCAGCTAGGTTTGATGACCTGGCTACTTCGGCGCCGACTCCTTTCCCCGGGCCTCAAAGGCATCACCCTCTTCCCGGTTACTCTTAGGCAGCGCGCCTCTACTCAAAGGTATTCGACTGGCATTCTAACTATCACGGCCCCAATAGCAAGCCAGATTGTGCCTCTGGCGGTAAATATCCCGCCCGGTTGGCATTAAGCCTTTGGCAAGTGACTCATGTCTGGGCTCGCAAATGTCAACTCCGGCTGTTGACGGCAACCACAGCTGCACCTAGGATCGCCCTCCCCTACCGCGACACTGAAATAACAATTAAAGGTGTGCAAATGACTCTGTTACAACGTTTTTGTGTGGCACTCTGTGCCTTGTTCTCCAGCCATTCCATGGCAACGCCCACCCGGTCACCTATACTGCTGCAAGGCGCCATGGATGTCGAAGTCGACACCCTGGTTCAGGCCCTGAAAGACCCCAAACAGACAACTCTTGGTTCCTGGACTTTCTGGCAAGGCACTGTGGATGGCTATCCTGTCATAGTGTCCCGTACTGAAATAGGTATGGCCAATGCCGCCGCCTCCACCACACTGGCGATAGAAAAATTTCAACCCGGTTTTATTATCAACCAGGGCACCTCCGGCGGCCACGACCCGGCGCTGCACCGCGGCGACATAGTATTGGGGAAATACAGCTTCAATATGGGTTCCTATCGCAGCGATCTACACCCCAAAGGCCAGGGCATAGATCCCAAACGCTGGCATAACTTCGATGTCACCATGCGTTTGCGTCAGGATGGCAAGCTGGTGGAACACAAGCGCTTTGATGCCGATCCCAAGCTGCTGGCTCTGGGACAACAACTGGCGTCAGCTTATCGCCATGGCAAGGTAGTGACCGGCGTGATCGGCAGTGCCGATGAGTGGAACCGTGAAGTCGACCGCATCGAGTGGCTGCACCAAACTTATCAAACCTCGGCCGAAGAGATGGAAACCGCTGCGGCCGCCCTGGTTGCCAAGGCATATGAGATCCCTTTTATCGGGATTCGGGTACTCTCCAATACCGACCTGCACGGCGAAGAGTTTGAGCCACAAACCGCTATCCACTGTCAGCAGTTTGTCATTGAGTACACCAAGAAGTTGATCGCAGGTTTGGAAGGTAAATAAGTTTCGAGGACTTCAAAGTAAAAGCCGGTGATATTGTCCACCGGCTTTTGTTTTTTCAGGCCCTCATCTTAAGCTAGCTCGCCGGCGATAAGAAAATGGCCTCCACCTCTTTGGCCAGTGTCTGCCATCCCAGTTTCGAATAGCCTTGCTGGTAACGGTATTCCCAAACCTTGGTTTCCGACTCGGGTGCTTGTTTTCGCTGGATAACCAAGCGGTAGTCATCCATCGTTGGTGACTCTGGCTCCGGCAATGACAGGCTGGCAAAAGTCTGCTTGCTCTCGGCACAGCTCTGGCCGCGATACCGAATAAACACCTGCAAACCCGTATCGAAATCCTTGTCATTAATTTGGGATTGGATCTCGCTGCCGGGCACAGTGTATTCCGTCTCATTCACCAGGCAGAGTCGTTGTTTGTGGGTCTTTCCGACTTGCGCTGTAACATTGGCGAATACGGTTGATGGGCTGGCGACCAGGCTGAATAAACCTATTCCCAGTAGTGTCAGACGGGTCAATTTCATCGGCACACTCCTTATGCAAGATTGATTGGCTCTGGCTCATTCAAGCATAAAAAGCGTCCAGAGACTGCCTCAAAGGAGCAACAAATTGTATCTGCTGTTTCAAAATCACCTACAACTCACCAACATCAAACAAGCGATATTGGCAGATAAAACAAACAATGCGGGCACCACCAGGGGGCCCGCATAATAACTGTCAGACAGGATAACTTGGGTTCAGTCACGCAGCTTGTAGCTGACCTCGACCCTGTCGGAGAAAGTTACCTGGCCATACTCATAGCTCTGGTTGATAGCGCCTTCAGCCATCATGGCGGCCTTGTACATCACAGGACGCACCGGGCCTTGGTCGAAATAACGAATCGACCAGACGCCATCGAGTTTCTCGCCGAATCCGGCCGCCAACTCACTGGCCTTTTGCTTGGCATCTTCAATGGCCGCCTGCCGCGCCTGCTTGCGCATCTCGGCTTCTTTACTGGACTTGAGGTTGATCTGGTTCACCTTGTTGATCCCGCCTATTAGCGCCGAGTCCAGTATGGGGTTGAGCTGATCCAACTGTTTCACCAACACGGTCACACTGCGACTGGCGCGATACCCCTTGAGCTCGGGCGCCTTGTCCTTGAGGTAAACATACTCAGGTTGCAGATTCAGATTGGCGGCTGCAATCGACTCCTTGGCAACCCCGGCCTTGAGCAGGCGCTCGATAAAAGCAGCCACCGCCTTGTCGGATGCGGCCTTGGCCGCCTTGGCATCAGATTCGCTTAATGACACTTCAACATTGATTTCGGCCATATCGGGCTCAACCTGTATCTGGCTGACGCCTGTAGTTTCCAGCAGAGGTCTATCCTGAGCCAGTACCGAGTGGCTCATCAGAGTAGCGGGTAAGAGTGCGCCTATCAGCGCCAGATTCAGCAGAGATTTTTTCATCTTGGTTCTCCAAAAAGTTCGCTTTCGTTGACCATAGAAACGCAGCCAGCTGACAAAAGGGTTAAAAAAATCAAAAAATTTTTCAACGACGTTTTGAAGCGGCAACCGAGATGGCTACATAGAACATAAATTAACCAGCCCAACTGTACCTTTTCTATGGCTGAGGTATAATCGCCGCCAATTTTACCGGCACCCAAGCGTGCTCCATCAGCTTTAGCATTGCGGAAAACAGCTCTTGAAGAAATCAGTCGACATTTTTGATCCCAAGCAGACCACGACTCTGGACACTCCGGCCAAGACTCTGGCACAGGAAAACAGCCCTGCCGAGGCCCAAACCAGCGGCAATCGCATCGGCTTTGTCAGCCTGGGCTGCCCCAAGAACCTGGTGGATTCCGAGCGGATCCTCACCCAACTGCGCATCGACGGCTATGAGGTTACCAACAGCTATGACAATGCCGACCTGGTAATAGTCAACACCTGTGGCTTTATTGATGCCGCGGTGGAAGAGTCGCTGGATGCCGTGCGTGAAGCGCTGGAAGAAAACGGCAAGGTGATAGTCACCGGCTGCCTGGGCGCCAAGGAAAACCAGATCCGCGAAGTGCATCCGGATGTACTGGAGATCACCGGCCCCCACAGCTATGAAGCCGTACTGAACCATGTGCACAAGTATGTGCCCAAGCCGGAGCACAACCCCTTTACCTCGCTGATCCCGCAAGCCGGCGTTAAGCTGACCCCCAAGCATTATGCCTACCTGAAGATTTCCGAAGGCTGCGACAACCGCTGTACCTTCTGCATCATTCCGGCGCTGAGGGGCGATCTGGACAGCCGCAGTGTCGGCAGCGTGCTAGATGAAGCCAAACGCCTGGTGGAAAGCGGGGTTCAGGAAATTCTGGTCGTCAGCCAGGACACCTCTGCCTACGGCAAAGACAAGGGCGGCCGCACCGACTTCTGGAACGGCATGCCGGTGAAGCAGGATATCACTACCCTGGCCCGCCATCTGGGCAAGATGGGTGTGTGGGTACGCCTGCACTATGTCTACCCTTACCCTTGGGTCGATGAGCTGATCCCGCTGATGGCCGAAGGACTGATCCTGCCCTATCTGGATCTGCCACTGCAGCACGCCAGCCCTCGCGTGCTCAAGATGATGAAGCGCCCCGGCCGGGTCGACCGCCAGTTGGACGCCATCAAGAAATGGCGTGAGATCTGCCCGGATCTGGTGATCCGCTCAACCTTTATCGTTGGCTTCCCCGGTGAAACCGAAGAGGATTTCGAAATCCTGCTGGACTTCCTGCGTGAAGCTAGGCTGGACCGAGTGGGCTGCTTCAAGTACTCGGAAGTCGATGGCGCCGTGGCCAACACCTTGGCCGAGCTTATCAGTGAAGAGGTCAAGCAGGACCGCTATGAGCGTTTCATGCAGGTGCAGGCCGAGATCAGTGCCGAGCGGCTGGCGCGCCTGGTAGGCCGTGAGCTGGATGTCCTTATCGATGATGTGGACGAGGAAGGCGCCATTGGCCGCTGTTATGCCGATGCGCCTGAAATCGACGGCATGGTATTCCTCAACGGAGAAGTGGAACTAAGCCCAGGGGACATGGTGCGCGCACTGATCACTCATTCTGATGAGCACGATCTGTGGGCCGAACTGGTGCAGATGCCGGAATAAACTCTCCCAACACCTTGGGGAAATCTTTCTTGAGGTGTCAGCAGGGTGAAAAGATTAGAGTCATAAAATCAAAAGGGGCAACACCCTGTTGCCCCTTTCCATTGCGTCTTTTACGACTGTATGATCCTTTGCCCTTCTTCGGCTTCTCGCTGCGACAGCGAAACAGTGAACTGGTCACCACGGCCTTGAGGGCGTTATCTTTGATCTGTCCACGACCGGACTCATGCTCCAGCAGTGCGGTCTGCTTAATATATTTGGCCATATCGGCTCCTTATTTCAATTGGATGAGACTTGCCCGACCATACCGGACAAAAATCGCGCAAATACTACTCCCTTTTGTACCAATAACCAAATATCTTAATCTTGGCCCAAAGTACAATGTCGCGTTTCGCCTTATTCATGTTATTAAAAACAATCACTATTCAGTCTGTTTCAGTCAATCCGGGAGGGTTTGTTCTGTGATATTCAGGTTCTGTTGTCTGGCGCTGCTGGCACTCGCTTGTTCACCACAGCTGCTTGCCGCAGAAACCTGTGAGCTGACCATGGGGTATCGCACCAATGCCAGGGCCCCCTATATTGCTGAAGCACCGGATAACAGTGGCCTCTATCTCAGCCTGTATCAAGACGCGGCGGCAAGAATAGGTTGTAGTCTCAAGGTAGTGCGAGCGCCGAAAAAGCGTATTCTCTGGGAAATTGCCAAGGGCAATATCGACTTCTATCCCGGGCTGGCCTTCTCCAAAGAGCGCCACGACTACGCGCATTTCATCGCCAACGGCCTGTCTGAACGCTATATCGGCGTCAGCCGCGCCGACTTGAGTGACATCACCTCGTTGCAGCAATTGGTGGATAAGCAGCTGGTGCTGCTTATCTCCCCCGGCAGCTATCAACTGGGTGGTTTACCGGACAAATTGATAGTGCGCAAGCCACCGGACATGAGCACAGACTCGGCGATAGCCTTTCTCAAACAGCATCAGGGTGATTTCTATGTCTACGATGAATCAACCCTGAGATATTGGCTGAAAACCCATCCTCAGCACGGGCTGAAACTGCATCCCTACTGCTGCGATCACAGGCGACAAGGACACCTGGGCTTCTCACGCAAGAGCCGTTATTTCAGTGCCGGAACCAATCCAAATTATATTGCCGACAGGCCGATATCCATTGACAACAGCCCTTGGGAGTTGCAGCCGGACAGCCTGGCCTACGCACTGCAGCAGGCCTTGCATGACATGGCCGAAAGCGGTGAAACCGAGCGGCGTTATCAATACTATATGCAGCAGGTATCACAAGCGGCGGCTGTGCCCTAATCCTCCTGTTCATACAAGGAGTATTGCCCCCTATTCCATTGATACATTTTGGATCAATTCAGCCTGAGTCCAGCATCTAATAGGTACACTACTGCTTTTGGGTCGCAAAGAGTTGTAATATGTTTTCCCGCAAGCCGTTGACGCCACAGGCACAGCTGGACTTGGCCATGACCTTGATGGCCGAGGAGGAGCAGCGCCTGCAAAACGCCCTTGAGCTGGTACTGCACAGCAGTCAGCAAGCGATAACCAAACGCCTGCAACGGGCCAAAATCGATGCCGATATCTTCCCGCCGGTTCATCAGGACTATCTCAATGCCATGGCACTGCAACATCTGTTCACCATGCTGCATCAGGGAGACGAGCAAAGAGCCAACAGCATCTGCAATAACCTAAGAGAACTCAGCCAATGCCTACAGCCCGCCATTCAGGACAATGCCCACTGCGAAGAACAATATCGGCCGGTTTAATGCTGCTTTGTGGCTTGGCGCTACTTCCCGTTTCCAAGGCCCAGAGCAAACCGCCCCAAGTCACTCCCGACCAGAGCACATCCGAGTTGTTGTTACAACTGGATCAGCGGCTGCTCGCCAGCCGTAGCGCAACCAAAACCTTGAGCGACTGGTGTGATGAATATCAACTGGCCACAGACGCCAGCATTCGCGCCGAAGGAGAAAAGCATTTTATTCATGATGCTCCCAAGGAGGTCTACCGTCAGCTTAAAGTGGCGCCGGGAAGCCGACTAGGCCATCGCAAGGTGCGTCTTATCTGTGGCGATAGAGTGTTATCTGTCGCTGACAACTGGTATGTGCCCGAGCTCCTTACCCAGGAGATGAATCAACAGTTACAGCTTACAAAAACCCCGTTCGGCACCGCCGTCAAGGCACTGGACTTCAGGAGAGAAAACCTCCAGAGCCTGAAGCTGTGGCAAGGGAGCAAAGTGCTGCCGCCATTTGTATTGCAACACAAGGCGCTGCTTTTGCGAGCCGATGACAAGCCCTTTAGCCTGGTCATTGAGCGTTACACCAGTGAACTGCTTCCCAAGTCGTCCGCAAAACAGCCAAGCATGGCGAAGTAATCCCTCACCTGGTTGATAAAAAAGCCCGCTTAACAGCGCAACGTAGTTCACTTAAGCGAAGCTGCCTTGTGATTAACAGGATATCGGGTCTTTGATATTTTTACCGCCCTAGGCCGATTTGGCTTAGGGCGTTTGTCTATAAACAGGATGGACAAGTCTCCTCGCAGACTGTTTAGACGCTTCGGCGTATTACCTGGTGACACCGCTTTGCTCATGACTTTGAGCTGACTTGCGATGAACTGACAAGCGTACTTAAAGCTGATTTCATTGGGCATTCGACCATGCTCTACAGCCGCTTGGCTCGCTTCTCGTCTCACCAAGTTATAACCAAAGTCGGCAAAGCAGTTTTGAATAGACATAAAAAATCGGAAACCTACAAACAGGTTTCCGATTGTCTCTCATCAGGAGGATCGGTCAACCGATCCTTATCTGATCTACGTTGCGCTTAACTGCGAGCTTTCAGTCTTTGGCAGGCTTAGTTACCGGCTATCTTCATCTCATCGAGCAAGATTGCCCCGGTACGGATGCTGGAGCGCAAATCCCTGTCGCTGGAAACCGCCTGCATGGAGCGGTACATCTGCTTCAGGTTGCCGGCTATGGTGATCTCCTCGACCGGGAACTGGATTTCGCCATTCTCGACATAGAAGCCGGCGGCGCCGCGGGAATAGTCGCCGGTGACCATATTCACGCCCTGGCCCATCACCTCAGTGACTATGATCCCGCGGCTCATGGAACGCACCAACTCATCAAAACTGTGGCCGGTATCGGCCAGCGTCCAGTTATAGATGCCGCCGGCATGGCCGGTATTGACCAGTCCCAGCTTGCGCGCCGAGTAACTGGTCAGCAGATAACTCTCCAGTATGCCGTCACGGACTATGTCCCGCTCACGGGTCGCGACCCCTTCGCTGTCATAGTTGGCACTGGCCAGGGCACCCTTGAGATGCGGCTGCTCGGCAATGCTGAACCATTCAGGGAAAATCCGGGTGTGGATAGCATCCTGCAGAAAGCTGGACTTGCGATACAGGCTTGAGCCACTGATGGCGCTGACCAGATGCCCCACCAGACCTGTGGCCACTTCGGGCGCAAATAGCACGGACATTTTGCCGGTTGCCAGTTTGCGGGCACCGAGACGGGCAACCGTCTTATCGGCGGCCTTAATCCCCACCTGCTCCGGGCTCAACAAGGCGTCGAAGCGGCGGTTGATACCATAGTCATAGTCGCGCTGCATATCGCCGTTTTCTTCGGCGCCAATCACCACACAGCTCAGGCTGTAGCGCGAGCTGCAGTAACCCTGCAGGAAACCATGGCTGTTGCCATAGACCTTGACGCTGTTGTGGGCGTTGGCACTGGCACCATCCGAATTCTTGATCCTCGGGTCTCTGTCCAGCGCTGCAGCTTCGGCGCGAATGGCCAACTCGGCCAACTCTTCCGGGCTGGTGTGACGGGGATGATAGAGATCCAGATCGGGAAAATCTTTCGCCATCAACTCAGAGTCGGCCAACCCGCTGGCAGGGTCTTCACTGGTATAGCGGGCGATACCATCGGCGGCCTTAACCGCCTGGCGAATCGCCTCCGGCGACAGATCCGAAGTGGAAGAACTGCCCTTGTGTCCATCGCGATACAGGGTGATCCCCAGCGCGCCATCCTTGTTGAATTCGACCGTTTCCACCTCCTTGAGGCGAGTGGAAACACTCAGACCCTGTTGCTTGCTGATGGCCACCTCGGCAGCACTGGTGCCCAGGCTATTGGCATACTCCAGCGCCATTGCCACCGCGTCTTTCAACGCACTCAGTTCACTATCAATAAAATTTGCAGACACAGGTTTACTCTTGAATTGGCTAAACTGCCCCTAGCATAACAAAAGCCGGCTTTATTCACATAACCACGACAGATCAATTTTGCTGCCGTAGAAGACGAAGCGCCAAGGGGGATGCTACAATCAGCGCCAGTATCAGAGGAAAGACTTTATGAAAATAGTTGGCGATTCAGAGCATTTTAAACAGCCTTATGATGAGGACGAGGACTATATCAGCAAGACCTCGCTCAAACGCGACAGTGAAGAGGCTCAGGATCTGGGCAAACAGCTGGCAGCGCTGAGCAAGAGTCAGTTGGCCAAAATTGAGCTGGGTGAGTCCCTGTTTGATGCCATCATGCAAACCAAGAACATCAAGCCCAATACCGAGGCCTTCCGTCGTCAGTTGCAGTTTATCGGCAAGCTGATGCGCAACGAAGATCTCGAGGCGATTCAGACCTCGCTTGAGCGGGTACTGAACAAGAACAACGAAGCGGCCGCCAAGGCTCAGGTATTTGAGAAGTTGCGTGACCGTTTGCTCAGTGGTGGCGATGCCGAAGTGCAATCCCTGCTGGAGGAGCACCCGCAACTGGACAGACAAAAACTCAGGCAACTGGTGCGTCAGACCAACAAAGAGCTGGCCAAGGGGCCTCAGTCCAAGTCCTCTGCCGAGCTGTTCAAGTATTTGCGCAGTGAACTGGAAGACTGATTCAGTCTTCCATACCGTAAAAACGCCGGCCTTGATGCTGGCGTTTTTTGTTGCCAAGACGTTATAATCCGGCGCGGATAACACGGAAAAGTAATACCCCACGGATATCGCATCCAATAAAGGACGGATTAATGCGTAAATTGACTCTTGCCTCACTGGCTTGTACCGGCGCACTGCTGGCAGGCTGTAGCTCAACCCCACAACCCATCATAGCCCAGGAAAAAACCGTCGAAGTGAAAGGCCAAACGCTGAAGCTCGGTGGACGCTATTTTTCCGATAAAAAGAAACTGGAACTGACAGTCAACGGTGACCCCATAATGCGCGGCACCTTCCCCCCATATACTCCAACCCAAAACCTGGGTGGTCGCTATAAAGAGATGGAGATCGACGGCAAGTGCTACTTCGGCTCCGTGCTCGGTAGTCAGGGCGGCGCCTTTGGCATTATTGCCAGCGCGGTGCAATCCTCAAAATCCAGCAACGGCGACAAGTGCGAAATCCTGGTTGACGGTAAAGCCGTCGAAAACCTCTATTTCTAACGCTCAACCCAGCTAGATGTGTCCGTGTTATCCCGCACCACATCTGTGAAATTGGCTGAAGCTGTGCCTAAGGAAGGTGCGAACAAGTCCCATGTGTGCTCTGCGTCGGCTTACAGGCCTGGATGCAAGGCGTGGTTCGCAGCAAATGGCCCTAGTCCTTTGCAAGAAGCACAACACAGCAGGCAGGCCTGTAAGCCACGCCCTTCGGGGCTTTCACAGCAACCGGCTCTCTGCGTTATCCGACTTCGACAGGCCTCGGCATGCCTTCAGTCAGATGCCTTGAACGCCAATTGCTGTGCAAGCCAGAGTGCCACGAGGACTTATTTGCACCTTCCCTAAGTCAAAAAGTCCCATGCCCCTGTTTCACCGGCTAATTTCATCATATTTCATGTAAAAACTTGTGAAATCTCAAGGCTGATCTGCTTTGGATCACAGATAGCGACAAGCCATTCCCTATAATCCCTCCGCCCTTTCCCAAGGGGTATAGCTTTTACATAAGCAATTAGAAAATAAGAATATTATCACGTAAAAAGGAACGCATTGCCATGACAGCAACCAGCTATCAGCCGGGAGAGATCCGCGGACTGATCCAGATAGATGCGCTCAAATGCAAAGGGTGTGACGCCTGCAAACAGTTCTGTCCCACCCATGCTATTGAGGGCGCATCCGGTGCCCCCCATAAGATTGATGAAGAGCGTTGCCTGAGCTGCGGCCAGTGTCTGATCAACTGCCCGTTCGGCGCCATTCATGAAACCCAGAGTGCCTTGGATACTGTGCTGACCAAGCTCAAGGATCCCGATACTCAGGTGGTCGGTATTCTGGCTCCGGCGGTACGGGTTGCCATAGGTGAAGCTTTCAACCTGCCCAAGGGACAACTGCTGACCAACAAACTCTACGGCGCCATGCACCAGGCCGGATTCAGGATCTTCGACTGTAACTTCGCCGCCGACCTGACCATTATGGAAGAAGGCTCTGAGTTCATTCACAGGCTGCATGCCAATGTGCGCCAGGAGCCAGGCGCCGGCAAGCTGCCGCAATTCACCTCCTGCTGCCCGGGCTGGGTTCGCTTCCTGGAAAACGAATACCCCAGCCTGCTGCCACATCTTTCCACCGCCAAGTCGCCGCAGCAGATGGCCGGGACTGTGGCCAAAACCTATGGCGCCAAGGTGTATGAGATGGCTCCGGAAAAGATCTTCACAGTGGCAGTTATGCCCTGCACCTCGAAAAAACTCGAGGCCTCACGCCCTGAATTCAACTCTGCCTGGCGCTTCCATCAGCAACACGGCAGTGATGCCGCCCCTTACGCCGATGTGGATGCAGTGCTGACCACCCGCGAGATGGCCGAGCTGCTCAAGCGCCTCGATATTCATCTGCCGGATGTGGCCGAATATAAGGGTGACAGCCTGTTTGCCCAATATACAGGGGCCGGCACCATTTTCGGTAACACTGGTGGCGTGATGGAAGCCGCGGTGCGTACCGCACACAAGGTGCTTACAGGTGAAGAGCTGGCCAAGCTGGAACTGGCACCAGTGCGTGGTCTGGAAGGCGTCAAGGAAGCCGAACTCACCATTCATGACCAACAGCTCAAACAAGATGTGCAGCTGAAAGTCGCCGTGGTGCACGACATGGGCCGCAATATCCGCCCCTTGCTGGAGCAGGTGATGGCCGGCACGTCCCCCTACCACTTTATCGAAGTGATGAACTGCGCCGGTGGTTGCGTCAACGGTGGCGGTCAACCTATCAACGGCTCAGGCACATCCTGGGTTGCCCAACTGTAAGGAATTGCTCATGACAGACAAGTATCAATTTACCGAAGATGGTTTTCTGTTGTCACGGCGCCGTTTCATGGCCGTGGGCGCTGCGATTCTGGCGCTACTGGCCCTGCCTGTGGGCTGGCTCGGCAGCCGTATCGCCAAGCGCAACGAATACATCAAGGCCAGGGCCGATGCCCTCTATATGGATGATGCCATTGCCAAGTACCGTGTCAGCCATGCCAACCCGGCCATTGCCCGCTATTACAGCGAATTTGGCGGTGAACCGCTGGGGCATCTGTCGCACGAGTTGCTGCACACCCATTTTGTCGATCGCACTAAACTGAAATCCTAAGGAGTCGGCTATGCATCAGGACAATCGTCCCATTCTCAAGCACCCGCTGAATGTTCGGGTGTTCCACTACATCTTGCTGCTGAGCTTCCTGCCACTGGCGGCAACCGGGCTGTTGTTGTTCTTCAAACCCTTGAGCGACAGCGCCATGGGGCTGACCTATGACATTCATATTGTTGCCGGTGTCATCATGGCGCTGGATGCGGTGGCCTTCACCCTGATGGCATTCGACCGTGTCGTGCTGTTCACCAACCGGGTGTTCACCTTCGGTGGTAACGATGTGGGTTGGTTCAAGGTACTTGGCGGCTATCCGCAGAAGTTTTTGCTGGGCAAGAAGGTCGCCGTGCCTCCTATGCGCAAATACAACTCTGGACAGAAGCTGTTCGGGGTTTGTGTCCTGCTTGGTGGTACTGCACTGATCATCACGGGCCTGGCGCTGTGGCTGGTTCCCTATGCAATCCCACGCGATACCGCCTGGTTGCTGGGGATGATCCACCTGGGTTGTGGCCTGCTGCTGACAGCGTTTTTGCCCGTGCATCTGTTCCTGGCGGTTTATCGCTTCGACGATTTCAAGGCGATGATGCTGCACGGCAAGGTGCCCTACCATGACGCAGCCGAGTACACCCCTCTCTGGGTGCAGGAGGAGGTCGTTCCGGTTGCCGCCAAACGCGCCGAGTAACGCCATAAGTTCCATTTTCCAAGGAGCGCAGTTTGACTGCGCTCCTTATCTACAGGAGAGCCACTACAGATGTCAGGCCCTTTGATATCAGACCCGCTTGTATCGGGCCATACAGAAACGATTCAAGTCAAAGACTATAACCCCGCCGTAAATTTTATCGATGATGACGCCATCTGGGGCTTGCTCAATAACAACCGGCAACCCAGCCCGGATACCGTGCGCCAGGTGCTGGAAAAAGCCCGCCGCTTGCAGGGGCTGACGCTGGAGGAAGTGGCGGTTTTACTGCAAAACCAGGATGCCTCCCTGGACGAAGAGCTATTTGCCGTTGCCCGTGGCATCAAGGACGCCATCTATGGCAATCGCATAGTACTGTTCGCCCCCCTGTATGTTTCCAACTACTGCGCCAACGCCTGCAGCTATTGCGGCTTCAGCGCCGACAACCATGACTTGCCACGCAAGACCCTGAGCGAGCAGGAGCTGATCGCCGAGGTGGAAACCCTGGAAGAGATGGGCCACAAACGGATCCTGGCGGTCTACGGTGAGCACCCGCGTAATAACGCCCGCGCCATAGTCGACTCCATCAAGACCATGTACAGCGTGCGCAAAGGCAAAGGCGGTGAGATCCGCCGCATCAATGTCAACTGCGCCCCCATGGACACAGAAGATTTCAAGCTGCTGAAGACGGCCGCCATAGGCACCTATCAGTGTTTTCAGGAAAGCTACCACAGAACGACCTACGAACAGGTGCACCTCAAGGGCCGCAAGAAGGACTTCCTCTATCGTCTCTACGCCATGCACAGAGCCATGGAAGCCGGTATCGACGATGTGGGCATTGGCGTGCTGTTCGGTCTCTATGACCACAAATTCGAGCTGCTGGCCATGCTCGCCCATGTACAGCAACTGGAACAGGATTGCGGCATAGGCCCGCATACCATATCCTTCCCGCGGATTGAGCCCGCCGATGGCTCCAGTTTGTCGGAGCGGCCACCCTATGTCGTCGATGACGCCACCTTTAAGCGCCTGGTGGCCATTACCCGCCTGGCAGTGCCCTACACTGGGCTGATTATGAGCACCCGTGAAAGTGCCGAACTCAGACGTGAACTCCTAAGCCTGGGGGTATCACAGATCAGCGCCGGCTCACGTACCACCCCAGGTGGCTACAACCAGGAAGACGATGCGGCTCAATTCAGCCTGGGCGATCACCGCAGCATAGATGAAGTGGTATTGGATCTGGTCAAGCATAGCCATTCCATCCCCTCATTCTGCACCGGTTGTTACCGCAAAGGCCGCACCGGCGATCACTTTATCGGCCTGGCCAAGCAGCAGTTTATCGGCAAGTTCTGCCAACCCAACGCCCTGATCACCTTCAAGGAATATCTCAACGACTACGCCAGCGAGCAGACCCGCAAAGCCGGTGAGGCACTAATAGCCGCCGAGCTGGATAAACTCAGCCCCGCCAGAAGACGTAATATCGAGGCCTGCCTCACGCGCACAGATGCGGGCGAGAGGGACATCTATCTGTGAAAGGCAAAACTCTGGTACTGGCACCCGGATGCCGTCTCTATGCCGGGCTGCCAAAACAACAGCTGAAATCGGCATTGAGCCGTGCCCGGCGAGTGGCCCTGCATGCCGGCCACTATGCCAATTTCAGCGAAGGGGCGATAGATCAGTTGCTGCGGCAAAGACTGCAAAGCAGCCAGCTGTCGCAGCTGTTGATAGTGACACAAAAGCTGGAAAGCGAAGCCGGGCTGGCGTTCGGCAAAATGTTGCGCCCGGAATCCACCGAGGCGGAAATCCTCGAGGAATACCGGGTGTCTCAGCATTGGAGCAATCAACTTGCCGCCTCCTGGCCCGAGCAGGTGACGGCGGTCAGCAGTAAGCTAGCCGCCAGCGCGCCTTTGCTGCTGCTCGATGATCAACTGTTTGTCGGCCACTATGCCCATAGTCCACATCTGGCGCCTTTGGGATTGTGGCTCAAGTTGGACAGCCGCGAGCTGGGGCTGCCACCGGCGGGCCTATGGCAAAGAATGCAAGGCCGTACCAAGGTCGCTGCCACGCCCTGGCAACAGGCCTTGTATCGCTACGCCGATGAGCTGGCACAAGTGCTGAAACAGGCGGGATCCCAAGCATGAAACCGGCCGAAAATCTGGGTTCAGCAGAAATCAGAGCCTTGCTCTGCGGCGAAGCCGATGACTGGCTGTTTGCCCGCGCCGATGCGGTCAAGCGCCAGTACTTTGGCAAGGAGATCTGGCTCAGAGGCATAGTGGAGTTTTCCAGCTATTGCCGCTGTGACTGTCACTACTGTGGCCTGAGAGCCGCCAATCGCGACATTGAGCGTTACCGGCTCAGCCACCAGGAAATCATCGACTCGGCCCTCAAAGTAGATAAAGCCGGTATCGGCACCCTGGTGCTGCAATCCGGTGAAGACAGCCGCTTTCGCCAGGATGGCATAAGCCACATCCTCAGCACCATCAAACAGCAAACCCAGTTGGCCATCACGCTATCTTTGGGTGAACGCAGCCACAGTGAGCTGGCGCTCTGGCGCGAAGACGGCGCCGACCGCTATCTGTTGAAACTGGAAACCCTGGATGCCGAGCTCTATAGCCGCCTGCGCCCGGGAAGAGTGCTGGACAAACGCCTAAGGCTACTGGAAACCCTCAAGAGCCTGGGTTATGAGACCGGCAGTGGCATTATCTGTGGCCTGCCTGGCAGCAAGAGCGATGCCCTGGCCGACGCCCTGTTGGCGCTCTCAGCCATGGAACTGGAGATGTTGGCGGTCGGTCCCTTCGTCAGCCATCCACAAACCCCGCTGGCAAACACGGCCAATGGCAATGTGCTTGAGTGCCAGCGAGCCTGCGCCATACTCAGGCTACTCAATCCCGGTGCCAACATTCCGGCCACCAGCGCCCTGGATGCCTTGCAAAAAGGCGCCAGGCTCGAATCCCTGAGCCGCGGCTGCAATGTACTTATGCCCTCGTTCACGCCACAGAAAGACAGCAGCAAATACCTTATTTACCCCGGCAAGAATGCCTCCGGCTGCCCGCTGGAGCAGCGTCTCGCCGATATCAGACTCAGCCTTAAAGCCCGCGGCTTGTATTGCTCTGCGGACAGAGGCAACGCCAGGAGACAAATTAATGTGTAATTCGGCCCCCAATGCAGCCCCCCGCGGGGTCAAACTGCACATAGTATTGTGTGGTCGTCGCAACGCCGGGAAATCCTCCCTGCTCAATTACTTATCCAACCAACAGAGTGCCATAGTCTCTGAGACCAAGGGCACCACCACAGATGCGGTGCGCAAGCCCTTTGAACTGCATCCGGTCGGCCCGGCTACCCTGATAGATACCGCCGGACTGGACGATACCGGCGCCCTGGGGCTTCAGCGAATAGCCGCCAGTCGCCGGGCGTTGCAACAGGCCGATATCGCCGTCTATGTGCTGGATGAACAGGGGTTGGATGAGTTTGACCGCGACTGGCTGTTACTGCTGCAAAGCTGGCAGCTGCCAATCCTGGTGGTAGCGAACAAGCAAGATCTGGCCCCGTTGCCCGCAGAGCATCAGCGCTGGCTCAAGGGCCAAGGCATCAAGTTCTTATGCCTGTCGACCCAAGAGGCAAAACACCGGGAAGACTTGGTCGAGCAACTGGTTCAACTGGTGCCGGCAGATTTTCGTTGCGACCCCGTGCTGGCCGCCGACTGTTACCGCATAGGAGAGCAACTGCTGCTGGTCGCCCCGATAGATTCGGCGGCCCCCAAGGGCAGATTGATTTTGCCCCAGGTGCAGGTTCTCAGAGAAGCGCTGGATAACGGTGCCATTGCCAGCATCTGCCGTGAGTCTGAGCTGGCCACGGCCTTGGCCGCCATGCCCACGCCACCGGCGTTGGTTGTGACCGATGCCCAGGCGGTGAGACAAGTGGCCGCTCAGGTACCCGACAGCATTCCTCTGACCACCTTCTCCACCCTGTTTGCCCGGGCCAAGGGCGATCTACCGGCCCAGCTGCAAGGCGCCGAGATGCTCGAAAGGCTCGAGGATGGTGATCGGGTACTAATCGCCGAGGCCTGTAGCCATGAGGTGCAGGATGAAGATATAGGCAGAGTGAAGATCCCGGCGGCCATCGGCAAATTGACCGGCAAACAGTTGCAGTTCAGCGTCTGTGCCGGCCATGACTTTCCGGCCGATTTGGAACGCTACAAACTGGTAGTGCACTGCGGCGCCTGTATGTTGGGGCGGGCGGAGATGCAGCGGCGCATTCTCGAATGTCGCCGCCGCGGCGTCGCCATCACCAACTATGGGCTGGTGTTGGCCAAGGCCAGTGGCGTGCTGGAAAGAGTCAGTTCGCCGCTGCTGCCAGTTGACGCCGACGCCAACTAACGCCCCAAACCGCCAGAGGGAAGAACAGCAACAATAGCCCCCAGAGCTGTAACCATTTGGGGGCAATAACCGCCCAATCGGCTCCCATCTGGTTCAGCTGCAGCATTCCCATAATCGCCGGCACAGCCGGGATCACCTGCGACAGCCATACCAAGGGCTCAGGGATCAGTGCCAAGGGCCAGACAAAGCCACTGACAAACAGGATGGGCATGGATACCAGCAGCAGGATCTGGGTCGGCAACTCGCGCCTGACAAACAGGCAGCTGAGCGCTACCCCGGCGCTGGCAGTGGTCAGCAGGAAAGGCAACATCAGCAACAATACCTGACCAAGACTCGCCTGCAGACTCACCTGATAGAAGTAATAACACCAGCCAATATAGAGCGCACTGAACAGGCAATAGAGCAAGCCGAAGGCCAACACCCGGGCACTGACCAGCATCAAGGGGCTAACCCGGTTCCAATAGCCCGGCTGGCGCCACTGACCGGCGCCGAGTATGCCTGTGCCTATCAGCAAGGTCTGGTGCAAAATCAGCAGAAACAATCCTGGCACCACATAGGGGGTATAACCCAAACCTTTATTGAATGCGGGCACGGCATTGAGTTTAATCGGCGCCAGACTCTGGGCCGCGGCCTCAGGGCTCTGGCCCGAGGCCAATAGTCCCTTGAGCTGGATTTGCTTGCCGGCATCCATACCGGCACTCACCAAACCTTCAACCACAGCGGAATAGATCAGGAAGTAACTGGCATCACCGCCGAAGCTCAAAGTCGCGCCCCGTCCCAGCAACAGATCGCGGCGAAAATCAAACGGGATCACCAATAAACCATGGGCGCGGCCATCGGTGACCCAGGCCTTGGCTTCGTCGATGGAGCCGACCCGACCGACGACCTGGATACGGGCACTGGCATCGGCGTGACGGATAAGCCGCCGTGACAGCGAGGAGTTATCGTGATCCACCACCACCAACTGCTGCTCTGTGGGCACCTGATGCAGATAAGGCAAGGGATAGAGCACGGCATAGAAGAGCACGCCGCCAAACAGGGTCAAAGAGATCGCCTTGTCACGCACCAAGGCGCGTAAATCCAGCCAGATCAACTGCCATAACGAGAGGGACTTGGCTGTCATAACGTCTCCTCAAGCGGCAACTGCGACTGCAGCACCCTGGCATAACGACGGGCAAAGAACCAACTGGGGATCAACAGCAGCAGAAAGCCGAGATAACCCAGCGCCTGAGGCAGCAAGCTGGCCGGCCCTGCGCCATAGCTCACCAACGCAACATGAGACTCTATATAGTGGCTTGATGGCATCAACAAACGCCACCACTGCGCCAGCAGCGGCATTTCTCCGGTCGGGAAGGTAATGCCCATAAAGGCAAAGGCGGGTGCAAACAGCGCAGTGCAAAAGCTGATCACCCTGGCACTATCGGCCAGCATAAAGAAAATCCCCTGCACCCAGAGCCAGACCGCCATCAACATTAAGATCTGCATCGGCAGCAGCCACAGGAGTTGCCCGGCTATCGGCAGCCCCAGCAGCTGATACAACAGCACCAAAATAAAGCCGCCGTGCAGCAGCATAAAGGCGCCGTTGACCATAAACTTACTCAAAAGCACTGAGGGCATACCCAGGCGGAAGCATTCGCCCAAGGTATCCTGGCGCAGCTCACGGTTGAGACTGCCGGCAAAAGCCAACATGGCCAGCAGTTGCCACAGAGCTATCAGCACAGGCGGCACCAAGAAGCCGACATAGTTGTTATTGCGGTTGAACAGCGCCGTGGTTTGGGTGCTTACAGGGCTGAGACGCACCTCAACCTGGGAGGGATTGACACCGGCCGCCAGCTGCTTGAGCCTGGCCACCTGCTGCAAACCATCGGCCAGGGTCAGTTGCAACTGACTGGCCAGCAGTTTGCCCACCAGCAAAAACTGGCCGTTGTAGCGCAGGTCTATGGTGGGAGTGTGCCCGGTCAGCAGTTCCTGCTTCAAACCATAGGGCAAGATGACCAAGGCATAGACCTCGCCGCGGCGCATCGCCTCGACCGCCTCGTCCAGCGCCAGATAACGTCTGGGGGCGGTGACAGGATTAGCCTCAAGATGACGCCCAAGCTCACGACTGAGGCTGGAGTTGTCCTGATCCACCAGCGCCACCGGCAACTGCCTGGGCAACCCGGCGGAAAACAACCACCAAAGACAGAGCACACCGATAAGCGGCAGATAGCTTATCAGTGCCAGCTGCCAGGGATCGCGCCAGACAGCCTGCCACTCTCGCCGAAGCAACTTCTTCATAATCAAGACTTTTCAAGTAATACTGACATGCCCACCCGCAGATCGGCTACCGGCTCCAGCGGCCTGAGCTCCACTTCAAAGGTACGCATATCAAAGTCGTGGCCACTCTCGGTCGCCCGCCAGGTGGCGAAGTCGCCCAGCACACTGATGTGGCTGACCTCAAACTCGACACTGCGTTGCAGCGCCGGCAGTGTCAGGGTCATACGCTCGCCCTTCTTGAACTGCTTGAGCTGATCCTCACGCACCTGAAACACGGCCCAGGCATCTGTCATATCCACCAAACTGACCACAGGAAAACCACTGGGTGCCAGCTCGCCCACCTGCAACAGCACCTCGGTGATTTCACCGCCCTTGGGCGCGCGCATCTGGCTGTCGGCGAGTATGGCACTGACCTCTTTCACCGCGCCTTCGGCCATACGGGCATTACCGGCTGCGGCGGCCTTGGTTTCTTCCCGGGCACCCTCTTCGGTCATTTGATACATGGCATAGGCGGCCTGCTCGGTATACTTGGCGGCCTGATATTGGGTAAAGGCTTCATCACGCTTTTGCCGGGCAAGTACGCCATCGCGGAACAGGTTTTCTACCCGGTCGAAGGTGGTCTTGGCCAGCTCACTGGCGGCCTTGGCCTTGAGCCACTGCTCGCGGGAGGCGGCAACCTGCTGCTTACGGGCACCGCTGTCGGCTTCCTGCTGCATCGCCTTGGCGGCATCGCGGCCACCCTCGGCCTGCATCAGTTTGGCATTGAGCTCTGGGCTGTCGATGGCAAACAGTAGATCCCCTTCACTGACACTGTCTCCGCGGCGCACCAACACCTGCTCCACCCGGCCCGGCACCTTGGAAGACACATTGTATTCCCTGGCCTCTATCTGCCCCTGCAACAACTGTGGCTTGGGGGAGTAAGCCAGGATCAGCCCATATACCAGCGCCGCCACTATGGTTACCAGGGCCACTATGGCCACCAAAGGATTAACCCGCATCCTGTATCTCCTGCTTGTCACTGCGTCCGATAAATTCATCCAACTGGCCACTGACCGCCATCAAGCGGGCATAGGCCTGAACATAACGATATTGAGCCGCCAACTGCTTGGTGCGTACGGCACTGAGTTTGAGCTCGGCATCCACTCTGTCGATGGAGGTAGACAGCCCTTGATTGAAAGCCAGTTCCCGCAGCTTGAGGTTTTCCTCTGCCAGCGCCAGAGAACTGTTCAAGGCATTGACCTCCTCTTCGGCCTGCAGCAGTTGGCGATAGCTCTGATCCACCAACAGACTGAGATCCTGACGGGTTTGTGCCTTGGTGTATCTGGCCTGCAGCAGGGCGCTCTTGGCCGCCTGCACCTTGCCACTGCGACCATCACGGGACAGCAGCGGCACCTTGACCCCGACGCCTACCATCCAGTCGGGTTCGACCTTGGAAAACAGGCTGTCGTCTTCATAGAGGGTGTAGTTACCGTAGAGGAAAACCGTGGGGAAGTATTTTCCCTTTTCCATATCGACCAGACCCTGAGCCTGAGTCTCTTTCGCCTCCAACAAGCGCAAGGCTGGATGCTGCTTCAGCGTCAGCTCGGTCAATTGCGGCAATGAAGGGGAGCTTGGCGCCATAAACAGCGGCGACTTGGTGGCGACATCAGTCTGGTGCAGCAGGCGTGACAGGGCTATCAGCGCCATCTCATGGCGGCGTTTGGCACTGCCGAGGTCGACCTTGGCCTGATCCAGTGCCACCTGGGCATTGAGGCGCTCGACTCTGGCGATCTGCCCCTGTTGTTCCAGTTTTTCAGCGTGGCTGTAATGCTTTTCCAGCGATGCCACCAGCTGAGCCTGGGTTTGCACCAAAGCCTGGGTCACAGTGACGGCATAATATCTGTCTACCAGTGTGGTAAACAGCTCACGCCGTGCCAACTCCAGTTGCTGCTTCTTCTCAGCCACCTGAGCCGCCTGAATGCCTTGAGCGGCAGAGATCTGGCCACCGGTATAAATCGGCCACATCGCCTGTAAGCTGGCTCGGAACACATCCTGCTCGGTGAAAGGAGTCACAAACATGGAGCCGGGAAGCGAGCCGATAATGCCACCTATGGCCGGCGGCAGAGTGGCGGGATCCATAGAGGCGAGAGGATTGAGATCGCGCAGATCCAGCTCTATCGGTTTTTCCAGCCTGGTATAGCTGCCGTTGATGTTGAGCGATGGCAGGTTAAGGTCGCGCCCGGCCTCTTGCTGCGCCTCGGCGCGGCTGACTTCCTGGCCTTCGGCGGCCAGCTTATCGCTCACCTCCAGCAACTGTTGCCAGGCCGAGGCAAAACTATAGTCTGCGGCAAGCGCAGGCTGAGCCGCCAGCGGCCACAACAGCAACCAGGCAAATTTGGTCAATTTCATCTACATCCCTAGAGTAAAAACTCTAATTCCTGAGCAAAAAGGATATCATCCTCGCTTGTCGGCCACCAGTTAACCTTGCTGCGCGGCGGCGCGAGGCCTCCAAGGCCTGTCGAAACCTGGGTAAAAAAACAGACAAGCCACTGGATCCTAGTCTTTTTTAAGCTGTATTGAAACTAAGGAAGGTGCAAACCTGCACCGAGGAATAGACACACATCCTAAACTCACGAATTTAGAATTACAGAATTGCACTGCACTTGGGCGTTGCCGAGAGCCTGTTGGCGCAAATAAAGTGGCCAGCGGCGAGTGGGCTTATGTGAGCCAAGGATGGTGAGCAGACCTTATCCGTGGATGAATTTGGATGCCAGCACCAAATGGTAGTGATTACCCGTGACCGCATAAGCTGTACTAGCATAAGCTGAACATTCATGCGGTTGCCCTGAGTCGAGGCTGTGCGAAACATCAAAAAGATTTGGCTGTCCTGCCTTTTTTCGGCTGTCCTGTATTTCGCTGTATTTTCCGTTTTTGTCCTGTCTTTTTCTAAAACAGTTGGCCAGCTTTCCGCTGAAAACTGACCACGCTTCTCAGACCTACTCAAGACTTGTCAGAGTCTTTAAATTATTTAGCATAATTGAACTTAAAAAGGTTTTTCTGATAGCTTACCCGTCCACCCCCAATCTTCTAAAAGTTCAACATAATCATCAATGTCAAATTGTTCATTCTCTAGTGGTGGGTACATATGTGAGTACCCATAACCAAGTTCGTTCAACTCTTTTCTTACTTGGGTAATATCAATATCTTTGCTAAAGATTAACATCCCCATTTTGGCACCAAATCCTTTAACCAAAAGTAGCGACTCGATTACTTCCCCAGAATCCAATGTGACCTTATGTCCAATATCAATGTCCAAATTTAGTTCACTAGATACTTTTATCCAAAAATCAAGCAGTTTCTTATACATACTAAGCCTTTAATCTTCGATTTTCTTTTCTGGTATATGGTTTACTGGGCCAACGTGACCATGAGGCTCACTCCCATTAGCCCTATCTGGATGAGTTTCCAGTCCCCTGACTTGATTTGATGGGAAGGGGTCTGATAGCTCAGCATTTAATTCGGCATATGCATCCATATCACCTTGCGTCACACCACCATTCTTCTTGTCCATTTTAGCCATCTCCACAAGAGCTTGTTTTTCTTTGCTAAAAACTTTACTCCTTATGGAAACCGTTTCGCCTTTTCCCGGCAACGGACACGGCATCGCGAAAATGTAGCAGTATTCGGAA
>NZ_JAAUHW010000022.1:0-26563 GCF_012030025.1 Shewanella sp. Iso12 | reverse complement strand
AAACGATGGATCCCCAGCACTTTGTGTTGGGGATTTTTCGTTTTAATTGCATTTTGAAATGTCCACTCTCACATGGGGAAGATAAAGAGTCCGAACGCAGTGAGGCACAATTCCATGTGGAGTAGGGTGAGGTTATCGCGTTTATCAAACTCAGTTTGATGCGACAGACGAACGCGGAGAGCTTGCTCGAAGCTGGTCATCGCCAGACGCCTAACAAACAAAAGAGCCCTAGCTAAATGCTAGGGCTTTTTTGTTTGTCTCGTTTCCAGCGAGCACGACTTAACATGCAGCCCAAAGCTGCTGGCGCAGTGTGTGCCCCTCAGCTCGCAGCCAAGCTGCTTCGCGCTACAGCCATCTATCAAGCTGTGCTTGATGAGCAGATGTCTTTCGCCCCCATGTGAGATGGTGCTGTGGAGATATTGAGAATAGATTGACCCGCTTGTCTGGGCAGATTTATCCAGTCTCTGGAGCACAAAGACTTCACCCAACCGGTATCCTCAATAAAGGTACTCGAGGCTTAAGTAAAGAAGCCACCTGAACAAGGTGGCTTTTTTGCGTTTGGAACCTGTGAATTTTGCATTAATCCAGCTCTAGATGTCTGGCGCTGTATGGTGATGACTCACCTATCTTGCTAACCTATCATCGTTCACCTTTCCATTATTCCCTCAATTACTATTTGATGCCGCTTGGATGACAGTTACCGGACTCCCAGGAAATGAATCGATCACAGCTTGTGCTTCTTTTGGGGTTGTTTATGATCTTGGGATTGCCAGAAAAAGGAGTCAGGCATGAAGCAGACCAATTCCCAAAAGAAACTCACGGTTGAACGCTTGCTGAGAGTCGATGGCACTGAGGCTAATCTATACCGGGGGGAAGAGAACATCTTTTTCTTAGCGGATGATAAGGGTTGCCTGTTGCCGATTAAAGATAAGGAAGGAGCCACTATCTATGGCATAAATACTAAGGCTTTTGCCCATCTTGGCGGCCACTTCTACGGCGATAAGACTCATCTCTATATACGTCCTGAGCGCAGCGGTCGCTGGGGTGTCTTTCCTCTGGTCCACGGTCACTTGAGAATATTGAATGAATGGTATGCATTTGATGAGCGCTATCTTTACTCCGGGATGTTTGGCGCTCGTAGGCGTATTGAGGGGGAACTCAGGATACCTCCGGGAAAGGGATACTATGCTGTCGATAGTAAACATGCCTACATAAATTCGACCAGAATAAACAATAGCTGCGCTGCCAGTTTCATCGGCCTGGAGTGCGATTATGCCCGAGATGCGAGTCAGGTGTATTTTCGTGGCAAGGCCATTGAAGGCGCTGACCCTGATAGTTTTCTGAGCTTTAACTTCAACGAACGCACGGGATTAGGCTTCGATGCCATCGACAAATACAGGGGCTACAATCTGGGGAAGGCCGACTCGAATAGTGCGGAGATAAAAGATCTTCAACTTTTCTTCAGTCTCTATCCGGGAAGTGAACAGACATACTCCTGGCTGTTAAACAGCAAAAGCAGTACCGACGAAACGGAACTCAGCTGGCAGTTTTTGGGTGATGGTTTTGCCGTTACTGAGCAGGCGGTTTATTTCACGCTACCGCCTTTTGCCTTGGCGGGAGAAAGTCTGCAAGGAAACCATGCAGGACGACTGCAGGATAAGGACAAGTATCAATGCTTGACTGAACTGGCGCCGGGCAAGTTCCAATATTTACAGCAGGGCTATTATCTGTATGACTGCCAACTCTACTGGCGAGACCTTGAAGACAGGTACCATTTTTGTGCGTTAAAGCTCAGTAAGGTCAATGCCGCGACGTTTACTTGTATTGGTGGTGAGTATTTCACTGATGGGAGCAAAGTCATCTGTCGTGGCAAGATATTGAAAGGTGTTCAGCCAGACGTTGTACAGCTTTACTCTGAATACCTATTGAGTGACGGCCTGTCGCTCTATTATCGGGGCAAGAAATTGAGTCGTGTGATGCTGGAGAACTTTGAATACCTCGGACACCATTATTTCAGTATTGCAGGACAGCTTTATCGTCATGACCGCGAGTTGAAAAACGCCAAGTCTCAATCGGTTTACCAAAGCAATTGCCGCTTTATCTCCGCTGAGTGTCTTGCCCTGAATAATGGCAGAGTGATTTATCGTAATCTTTTGCAAAACAAACAATTGGATGGTGCAAGTTTGGTAGTTTTCAATCACTACTTTGCCAAGGATGGTAAGCATGTATATTGCATCGACTGGAATGACAGGTTTCATGTAATAGCTGAGGCTGATCCGAAAACCTTTCACGCTCCAGATTTCAGACAAGATGTTAAGCTGCAGCAAAAAGGGCATGATAAGCAACGGACTTTTGATTGGCGGCAGTTGTTACCTGAGCCCGAATATTCCTGAGCCTTTGGCTTATGTTCTGGGCTGGTTCGCTGTTTACGGCTGCTTGGTTTTGTCTAGAGAAAACCCTGGATGCCCACCACGGCTTGGCTTTGCCTGAAAAAGCTGCAATCAGAGGTGTTTGTGCCAAAAAGTCCTTTACCTTTAGGAAGGCTTTTTGCATAATGCCCCTCGTTCCACAGGGGTGTAGTTCCAATTGGTAGAACAGCGGTCTCCAAAACCGACGGTTGCGGGTTCGAGTCCTGCCACCCCTGCCACATTCCAGACGGCCTGCATAGCGATATGCGGGCCGTTTCCTTTGTGTTAGAAAAGTTGTTAGAAATGTCTAAGCTGCATTTTGAATAATGATTCACTTCTTAACACTGCCAATTGTTGGTACCACTTCTGTTCTTCTGTCGTAGACATTCACCTGTCCAACGGTCTTATGTCCGCTAAATTGCTGTTTGTCGTGAATGTTTCCATCAAAGTCTGATATACCTTTTGCCTTGATATCGTGGAACGTGAATGTGCGTTCAATGTCAGGATGAGTAACGGCGAGCTTATCCATTGCACGGCGCCAACTGCTGCGCAAACCATCAGAGGTTAATTTGCCACCACCAGTTTTGTTGATCACAAAGATGCTGGCTACACCTTCGTGCAATGATTTTGCTTCATTCATGAGTTTTTTCAGGCGCGGCGACCATGCTTTGATCTGCTTCTTGCCCGTTTTACCTTGCTGAATAAAGATCCCTTCATCCAGTATCTGTGACCACTTCAGTGAGAGAACATCAGCTTGACGTGCAGCACATAGATAACTGATTTCGCAAGCTAGCCTTAGACGAAGTTCGCAGCATTCAAGGAGTGCTTTGAATTCATGATCTGTGATGTAACGATCTCGTGACTTGTTTCTGAACTTCTTAATGCCTTTAGCTGGGTTGTGTTTGCAATGTCCACGTTCATAACCCCATCCGAATACCACGCTGCACGCTGATAGTTCATGGTTGGCTTGTGTACGGCTTGTATTGCCTCGTATATCCATGTAACGACGAATATGATGGGGTTTAATTGTATCAGGCTCCATCTCCCCAAATACCTTATTGAACATCGCAAGCTCACGTTCGCGGTCGCGTTGAGTGCGAGGTGCTAATTCTTTGAATGTTGCAGATGCCTGGTACTCGTCAGCCATGCGTTTGAATGTGTATTTGGTCAGTGATTTCTCAATAGCTGCCTCATATGCCGTCCAAACCTCTGCGCGTGTTGAAGATGCCGAGCATAAAGTAATTGTGCGCTTGCCGTTCTTCATAATGTAGCTTGTAGGCTTACCGCGAACCTTATGCAGGTATACGCCTTTTGGCATCCATGCATCTTCTGGTTTGCGTTTAGCCATTGCTTATTGCCTCAAAATTAGGAAGATTGTCATTTGCTACCACTCGATGTGTAAATGGGTAGTTTACCGCCGTCCACGTTACTACAGGCTTACCGTCACTACGTAAGTGATAATGTATTCCTTGTAACTTTAGCTGCTTGATTTGGGCGCTTGCTTTCGTATAGCCGGTTAGCTCTATTAATTGTTGCTCCGTTAGCATTTCGTTTAAAATGGTCGCCATATTAGTTATCCATAATGCTTGAGCAAAGAATTATTAATCCTTTGGCTCCAATATATTTGCGACTATTTTCTCATTCATTTTTTCAAGTGATGAACTCTCAAACTGCCCAATACGGACACATTGAGCGCTGGAGGATCCCCTCATAATTCGGGCCTCCCAGAGGTGTTAACCAGTTTAAGAAATTCACCCCAAGCCCAGCGAAAATGCGATTCTTTGATTGAGTATTCCGGACGTCGTCTCACCTCTTTGCCGAGCCTGAGCACAGATAGCACGTTTCTGTCACGTATCGTATTGGCTTGAAACCTCCGCTGCCATCCCAGATGCCTGGCTGCCAGACCGATGCACCAAAGCAGGATTTCTGCCAACAAAGCTATCAGCAACAACACATCATAACGGCGTGGACAACGACTGCGGCTTTGTCTGAGTCCCATGCCGTATTGGGGACTTTTGAGGTCGCGAAAGGTTTCTTCTATCTGCATCCGTCTGGCATAAAGTTTGACCACCTGCGTTGACGAAAACGCCTCCGTAGGCAAGTTGGTTGCCAGTAACCAAGGCTCTTTACTACCAAGACGGTAACTTTGTTGTGCCGTATGATTGCGTCCTGCTTTGGATGACCGCTTGTCGGCTCGATATTTCGGCGCAGCCTTGTACAGATGTAAATGACAGCACATAGGAGATTTTCGTCCCAGTTTTACGTAACCAATATGCCGGGCTTTCGCCGTGGCGGAGGGATAAAGCGACTTATTCGACTGCCATTGGGCATGATTGGCCAGGAGAAAGCCGACATCCCCACGGACACGGCCAAGCCAAAACCAACCATATCGTTCCACCTCCCGAAACCAGGTATTGCGGTAACCCGCATCGGTGACAATCAGTGGACAAACGTGGGACGGCAGCACTTGTGCCAACTCAGCCAGGAAGGCTTTATGGCTGCGTGGAGCATTGTAGTCGGCAAACTTGAAAGTACGTTCATACAGGGTAACCGAGCGCCCTTGCACACTGACAGAGGCCCGCAATGTCATCATCCGCAGTTGTTCACGAACATCAGACCAATCAATGAGGATTACCGGCATGGGATTAGCAGCACAGAGTAACTTTGCATGCCATTGATAAATAGCGAATTTATCAGAGTGTAGGTGCGGATTGCCGAGTAGCCTGTCTATCCGTTTGATGTTGTGCTTTGGCGCCACCGCACCAGAGATATTGCGACAAAGCTGAGTCAGTGACAACTGATTGCCATCAAGTAATGCTTCTGTAGCAACCATCAGAGAATTAAGCCGTTTTTGATGTATTTGCGGGCATTGCTTTTTGAGTAAATCGTGTAAGATATGGACATCACGCATGGTGTGGGATCTGGTAGTTTTTTGGCGAAATCAATTAGATCAATCAACACCATGCGTGTCTACTGAATTGAATAAAAAGGGAATTATCTGGGGATTCCCTAGCATTGAGCGTTATTTAGCTCAGTGCTTATCCCGCTTACTGTAAAGGTACAGACTACCTATAGTGACTATTGTAAAGAAGGCAAATAATCCCAAGATTCCCCAGAACAACGGCGTCATCCGTCATCCCTCTCGTTATCTAACATCTATCGTTTATAATAGCTTGGTCTTAAAAGGAGGGCATTATGGCAAGAACGTTAGAGCAGATTCTAGAGCAGGAGAAACCAGAGGTGGTTTTGCAAGCCAATGAGAAGGCTGCGGAAATTCTAAAGGATATGGATGAAAAGGATGAGCCGTCAGTCTCTGAGGAGCAATCCAACGGCTGACGACGAAGTGGATATAAAAACTTTCACATGTGAAAGTTTTTAGCGAGATGGGCATCCGCCTGTTGAACAACCTTGACCTTGCGCCCAGATGGAGCATAAAACAAATACCATCCCCCAAATTCAGTGGTTTGTTCCGCCAGAACATCTCCCGTTTCTGTGTCAACAAGAGCAACTCTAATTCCATCTCTCTCAAGCTGGCCCTCAACCTCACGAATTTTAGTTAACGGCAAACGTAGCTTGTTTATCCCTCCACGAACTAGCCGACCTGACTGAATGGAATCGTATCTAGGCGACAATCCAAAATCTCCAGATACTTCTATATCGTACCGTCGGTACGGAGTCAGAGAATCAATGACGGCTGGAGTTCTAACCTGACGACCATCAACACTGGCGGTAACACCTTTAACTTCCGGTTCATCTTCTTGGCAAATACCATCAGCATTAAGATCCCGACATGTGGACAACACAAGCGTGGCTTGACTTCTCTGGGGAGTTCGCTGGAATCCCGTGCGGCCAAAGCTACCACTAATTGATAAAGTAATGTTATTACCAGCACTAGGCGAATGGCTGAGCGAAGCAGATAGGGTTGCAAATTTCCAGCTCCAAAGATCAGCACGCAAGCTTTGTTGCTGGCCTTCCCATCCATGACTAAAATTGCTTGCCGTGTAGCGGTAGGTGATCCGCCCCAAGCCGAATCGTTTTGATACCTCTCCATTGAAACGTTCTATATCTCTAATACCATTAATATCTTTACTTTCGTGCTCATAAGACGCCAAAACTTGCCAACCCGCCTCCATGATGCTAGCAAGCATCCGCCCTCCAAAGATGTTGGATCTGACACCATTGGCTAAACGACTCGAATAGTATGGAGATAAAGAAATTGATGTATTCAGTGTCTCAAGGCGCGTGCTGTGATATGTGCGTAGCGTCGTTTCCTGAGTTTCATAGCCGCCGTGCGTGCGGGAAGAATACTGAATAGTTGGTTGGAACAGAGAGCGTGATGAAACACTAACAGAGCGTAATTGATAGTTGTCTAAATCACTTAATTTCCCAAAGATCGCAAGATTGTCATCCTGCCAAGAACCGCTCAGAGCGTATCCACTACTGCCATACCAAGCAGGCTCAAATGAAAAGTCATCTCTTGAATATAAAGCGGAAAAATACTGTCTTTCCTGCTCATCCTGACCAGCGAAAAGTGACAATTCATTGGTCATCCCGTAGCTCAAGCGTCCAATTAACTTGCTTTCATCAGTGGTTGGAGATTTGCCTACAGCTACTTGATAGTTTAGGCCTCCTACTGGCGCAAGCCGCCCCGAAATGGCTCTCTCGATTGTTTTAGTGTCTGTTCTGCCGTCAGGTAAAACCGCATAAAATTTATATTGATTATTACTGTAATTCAGCTCGATTTTGTAAGAGAACGGCTCGCTATCCAGAACCAGAGATTGTAAATAGGTTCCGTCACGGTAAACATCTACCCGTGTTCCAACAGGCCAATAAAGCTCAATTTGGTCATTAGAAAATGATCCAGTGGCAAGGCTACTTTCATTCGTGAGTGAGAAACCATCCAGCCCGTAACGCTGAACACGACCGACTTCAATCTCTTTGACGTTGCTGTTCTCCTCGTCGTGCCACTGACTGGAGAAATATGATTCTTGCCCTCCTAGTCCAGCTCTAATATCTACATCGAGGTTTCCGACGCGGCCTGTTCCCGTGATGTTACCTGCAATATCACCTTTGCTTTGATAGGTGAGAAAGTAGTCAAAGGATTTGACATCCAGATTGGATACATTTGGTTCAATTGTAACCTCTGGTTTGACCTTTCTGGCTTTGGCTACGTTGTTACGCGGGTAAAAGTAGATGGTTTGTTCTGACCAAACAATTTTTGCATGACCAAGGTTGTTTAGCCTTTCCAAAGGAAGTTGCTCTTTTGTGTTTACACCAGCAGCATGCCATAGCCCTGGCTCAGCCGTGGCGCTATCTACTTCTCGAGAAACAAGGTATTCCCCCTTGTTTTGTCCGTTCACGACAAACTTCATCAAGTAGTCATCCGCACGTGTTGGTGAGGCTGTGAGTGTGAAAGCTGCGGCCAACAATACCGTGGGCACAAAAACTTTCACATGTGAAAGTTTTTTCTTCATCGGGACACCTCCCTAACCGGGAGTCTCAGCGTGATTCTTGAGTGAACGCCTTGTTTTTCTTCGTTTTGTACGGCATAGGAAAATGCCATCCAGCTATCGTACGGCAGCTCCCCCACCTGCCGGACTTTTATCACCTGCCGCTCACCAGGTAGTAGCCTAGCCCGGCGAGGGAAAACCTGAAGGCCCTCAGGTGGTGTAATGCGAACAACTATCGGATTGTCCTGCAAGTTGGAGACTGGAATCTCGACAGTGGAAGCTGGCGAAATCTGGATTTCATGCTGGCGCAACTGAAGGGCTTGAGCCGGGACGGCCAGCACTGTGATCAGGAAAAAAGGAATAAGGAATCTCATGGAACCTCCAAAATGCTAGGGACTGACTTTGGCCAGTCCCTACACGGGTGATTACTGGTAGTCGATTTGCAGATCGACCGTTCCAGAGAAGATCCCTTCCTCCCAGGCACTGAGCTGCATGAATCCGCTGCTTGCAGTTGCCGGCTGGCGGTATGACCAGGCGATATAGAGCTCACCGGTGGCAGAAGTAGTTGCCGCAAGCGGTGCCGCGTTCACTCCGACACTTGTGGCGGTTTGTGAAATCGCATCCGCACAGTCAATAGAAGAGGTGCGGACATCAATTTTGGGCGTGCCACTGAAGGTGAGAGTGGCTCCTCTAGGCGCAGTCGGGTTTGACAGGTTAGTGATGGTAATTCCGACCGATTTATCCATATCTCCAGCGACTTTTAAGCAACCGGGCTGTACAGTGTCTTCCGGATTTTGCGCCAAATAAGTCGCCCAACTTTTTAAAGAGAACCCGCCTGTTGGGGCGGCTCCCGGCAGGCGTTCCAAGGTCATTGTGTATGGTTGAATCTCAACAACAGAGAGAGCTGGCGGGGTTGCCGAAATTTGAGCAGTCCCGGTGCCTGTACCAGCATAAGCGGCGGATGAAAGAGTAATAAATGCTGCGAGGGCGGCGTACTTAAATGATTTCATTTCTAGTATCTCCATGTGAATATAAAATGCGTTTTTCGCATGGGGAATTTTGAAGGTGATTACTTGATATTTTGGTACGTCAAAGTGCCCAATTTGGACAAAATGGAAAAGGATTAGGGTTACGATAATTACGGTATTATCGTAATTATGATAATTACAGTAATTGAAATTTGTTCTGACGTAACAAGCTTAACTAAATGAAATGATTGGCTAATTTTTTAGAGTTGTTGACAACTCCCTCCGTCTTGCTATTATTTAGATAGGTAGCTGGCCTTTAAACAGCATATTATTTTAGCTGAGCTCAACTCAGCCCATTCAAATAGCCTATTCACAATTTGTGATTAGGACACCAAGTAAGGCATGGGGTCTCGCTTGTTCATTGTTTTAAACTTTGAACAGGGGGCTTTATGCGTTCCAATATCTTTAAACCACTACCGTTCCTGCCAGATAACCATCACCTTAATCGATGGGCGTTTGGCTATTATCTTGTAAAAAAAGGGTTTTCTACTTGCATTGTCATGGAAGAAACATCTTTTACTTACAAGCAAATCAGAAAAATAAGAGAAGATTTAGCCATTAAGGAGCATCGCCGAGCTAGTTACGGGCAGGATATTCTGTCAAAGGAAGATTGGATAAAGTACTCGGCGGCAATTAATGTTTATGTTGAACTTCGTGAAAAAATGCCTCATGTAGAAGCTGTTATAAAAGCATTTGAGTGGTTAAAAAGTGGAAAAAACTTTGATATATCTGGCTTTTACAAAGCCTGTAAGGAAACAAAAGGTGGCGAGGCTTTTTTTGTTGAGTGTGTGCATTGTAAAAGTGAAGTATTCAGCGGTCCTGGGCTGAGAGATAAAGTTGTTAGCAAATTCTGCCCTACCTGTGGAAAGAGTAATTGGGAGCATCCAAAAACAGATCATCGTCTTGGACATATTGCTACCTGTCCTAAACCTGGTGACCAACAACCGTTGTTTTGAGGAGATTTGTTATGTACACACAAATTACAAAAATTGAAATGGTAATTGCTGGCTTACTAATCGCAAGTTTGTTCGGAGTGGACATAGTTCGAATCGCCAGCAAGATATTTACCTCCATCTTAATAGCAAGTTTTTAAACTGGTGAGGTAGCTGGCCTCCCTAAAAAAACAGCATATTAATTGATTTGGTAAGCGAAAACTTTCACATGTGAAAGTTCCACTGCGAGTTCATGGTTAGCATGAGCGGCCCTGTAGGTTCTGACCTACGTGGTTAAAGCGTATCGCCATAACCCCCCGTTAATCAGGCGCGAATGGGGCGGAGTGCTATCAACAGCCGCGAGCGCAGTGCCTCAACTTTTTATTCGTTGAGGTTTGTTATGAACGTACAAATTCACCCTTCTTATTTCCGCAAGATTGTTTCGTCGGAACCATTTTCATTGATGCTCGATGTGGCCGCTGCAAGCGGCTCAATAACCCATAAGGCCTATGTGTGCCTAGCCATTGCACATTTCACCAAACTGCATCCAACCGCTATAAATCCAGCAGTAGAAGCTGAAATTAATCGTCGTTTTGTTATGAGCCCCGTCTGCGTCGCTGGAGGGGATAAATGAACAGTTTTTTAAACTCAGCGGATCTAGCTAGAGCGATCGACGGCCCACGCATCGCGATACCACGTGCATCAATTCAAGCGCTTGGGCTGGAAGCGGCTGCATTTTTACAGCAGGCTTCATTTCTGAGCAGCCTCAAGGCAGAAGCGGGTGGGTGGTTTGACCTACCTGCCGAGGGAGAGCCTGATCCTGAGGCTACCAACATTTTCGCAGAACTTGGGAGCTGGCAAGCCTGCCTTGGAATTCAGAGAGATGCCCTACGAAAAATTCGCCGTAAGCTGTGTGATATGCAAATTCTAGAAGAAAAACGTTCAGGTGTGCCAGCAAGACTTCATTACCGTGTAAATCATGATGCGTATATACAGTTTCTTGCTGACTGCGGTCAGAAAATCCAGACTGCGAAAAGTCGCAAACTGGACGCCGAATATCCGCAAACTAGTTTGCACGGTTGTCGCACACAAGAATGCGAGGTTTCAGCAAACTATTCCAAAGAGATCCCAGAGAGCAACAAAGATATTAATAATACCCACGCTCAGACGCGTTTTGATTTTGTTGATGCTCTTGTATCTCGGGGAGTAGATCCGGTCCACGCCCGAGAGTGGCAAGCAATCCGCAAGAAAAAACGCGCGACTCTCACAAAGGACGCTGTGCTGCTGGTAGAGCGGGAGGCGGCGAAAGTTGGTATCTGCCTAGGCGACGCGATTGAAACGTGTGTTCTGAGGGGGTGGGCTGGCCTGAAGGCAGATTGGCTGACTCCCAGTAACCGAAGCCCTCAAAATCGTTCGCTTATTGAAGACCTGAACGATACAAGCTGGGCGCAAGGAGGTTGGTAATGGCAGCAAGAAACATCGCCAAGATCATTTCCTTGGATAGTCATGCCCGGACCGTCAGGTTTGGGCAAAATGAGGAGATTGTTAAACGTCCTCGCAAAGAACATCAGCCACATCCTGACCGCCTCCAAGAGGCGGCAGGCATCATCAACAAGCTTTTCGCTGAACTCCAAGCTTGTTTCCCTGCATGGAAGCATAGCTTTCCAGGTCAGCACGACATTGCCGCCGCGAAACGATCATGGGCACGAGGATTGGTAGAAGCTGGTATCAGTTCTGAACAACAGCTCCAGTGGGGACTAAGGAAGGCTCGGCAAGCAGAATCACCATTCTGGCCTTCACTTGGACAATTCGTTAAATGGTGTCAGCCAGATCCGGCGGAATTCGGTTTGCCTACACCTGAAGCCGCGTTCAAAGAAGCGTCTAGAAACTCCCATCCGGCGTCGGCTGACTGCAAGTGGACACATCCAGCTGTGTACGTCGCCGCGCGGGAGGCAGGAAAGTTCGAGCTTGCCAATCTTCCTCGCGATAAAAGCTGGCCACTTTTCGAGCGAGCGTACTCTATCACTGTACGCCGAGTCTTGGAGGGGGAGGATCTCAGCGGAGAAATTCCGAAAGCCCTACCCCAAAAACCGGAAGCGCGTTCGGTCAATCCAAAGGTAGCGCAGCAGCACATTGAACGGTTGAAAAGGATGCTGAAGGGCGGCCAGTAAGCCGTCCTTAAATGAAAATTGGACAATTTCGAGTTAGAGCTGATGTTCAAAATTCAATCCTTCGCATTAGAAAAAGCAATGTTCGAATCAACCGCAATTGCTAATGATATTTCATTTTATTGCTTAAATCTGTTCCATTCTGACAACTGCAACGTTGGCTATTCCAAGTCCTTTCAGAGTGTTACGGTGTACTTCCTCATCATCAGGGTCATAAAATGTCGCAACCCATTTAGCATCAGATCTGACTGATTGTCTCAACTTCAGGAAGTAGGGTAAATCTACTTCAGCTAATGAGTGACCGAGAACATATACTTCATCAATATTGCCGAGCCTTGCAAAGAAGTCTTCATTGTTTTTTATGATCTGATCTGTGCCCTTGAAAGTGGCTGAGAAATACTGATTGATAGCATTCTTACCAAGCTCGAATGAGTAGTCATATTGATCAGATTGATAATCTATCCAACGCTCTAAGTCTTCATCACTCAATCCTGATGGTGGTTCAGCAGGCTTCTCTTTGAAATTTTCAGGATCAACACCATGACCGAGAGTTAGCTCATCAACATGTGTATTGGCTTTTCCGTGAATAAATAATATGTTCTCATCGGGGACTGCGTAGTATTGAGAAAGTGTATCTGTGTAGTTGAATGTGAGGTAGATAGCATCCCTATCAATATTTACTGAACGGCTATGATCAAACATAGGAAACTGCACAGCCAAAATGAACTCTTTGAATGCTTTATACAGTTCAGTGGTTAGAAGGTCCAGTATTCTCTCCATTTCAATTAAAAGCGTGTATCGGTCTCGGTCTTTAAAGTCATCTGAGGAATAGTTTGGCATTGCATCCATGTTTGCTTCTAAAACAGAATCTTTATCAAGCAGTGACATACTCGTTTCAAATTCAGACCATAAAGGGTCTGACATTGTTGTTGGAAAATCTGGGTCTAAGTCAGAAAACCCGTAATAGTCGAGCAATAGTTCATAAGTTTCCCAGTAGTTATTTTTGAGATAAAGCCCAAAAGATGTATACCTAGTGTCAAGGCCATGATGAACATCAAAGCCATTACCTATTACATATAGCTTCATGTCATTCACCGTTGATATCTAGTTCTTTGAAGCTAATGACTTCGGAGTCATTATCAGTCAGCTCAAAATATGTATCTTGGAAGTAAAATTCTTCAATGTATGCGTTAGCTTTTAATCCATCGGTATAGGCAAGTGTTATGTGGGCAGTGTATGTTTCTTTGTGTTTTACTGTTGACTCATTACTCAAGACGAATACATATTGCTTGTCTTCAGGGTCCCAAGGTGAACGGTCATAATCTGAGAATCGATAATCTGCCGTAACAACCACCTCAAATTCTACTTCGTATTCAGCCCACTCGGCATCGACATTCTGTAAGTTTTTCTTCCCAACATTCACCGAGTTGATTTCTATAGAATTGATAGTCTCATCGAAAGGATCTGCGTTTTCATAGTTGAACTCGCCATCTTCGAGAGCTTGCAGGGCATCCGCTTTGATTTGTTCTAGGAGTTGTTCGAATATTTCATCAGCAAATTTGGCTGGTTCTTCGTACGCTTTGTCGCTTCGAACAATCAAGTCAATTAGGTCATCGACATTTTCAAGATGAATGAAGTTATCTTCTTTCTCACAGAATGATTTCATATCGCCGTCGTCACTAACGATATAGGCTGAATATCCTCTAGCCAAGCTCACCTGTTTAATAGCTTCTAGCGCAAATGCATCAGGAAACTCGTGCTTTTTTGATTCTTTGCCAAAAGGAGGAAGGTTGTTGAAGTAAGCATCAAATACAACTTGAGGTTTAACAGTGCTTACATCAATTGTTTCGACGTAGCCGTTTTCGACGAAATCATCAAATTTTTCACTGATAACAGCATAAATATCATCACCTTTAATCTTGGTGAAGATGCCATGACAATCAAGGTCGGGGGTGTTTCTTAGGAACATCGCATCTCTTTGCATCTTCTTTATCATAGAAGCTGCTTCTTCAGATTTGTGTTTGAGATGGGAGTCGATCTCTTTCCTTGTCACATCAGTAATGAGCAAGTGGATTTTCTCATCCTCAATTAGTTCTTGAAGACGACCAAGAGCGTGTTGCCCAAATTGATAGTTTTTCTTTTCAAAAGCGCTTGTATCGATAAAAACTAGCCTTGTCTGTAATTCCATAATCAATACCTTGAACACATGGTGTAAATTGTCATCAAATAAATTGATAAAATAATCGAATGGTTAACTAACTAATGGCATATTGATTCATTACAAATATTCGTGCAAGTAATGAGTTAGCCATGTGTGAGGCGTTGTTGATCAAATCAGAGCCGGAGCCGCTCGTCCCCAAAGGGCTGGCTGCCCTTAGCCGACCTGACGAACAGGCATGCCGAGGCCCAGCATCTTGTTCATCACCTTTACCCCGGCCAAAGCCTCTGCCACTTGGCCGTTGTAGTCGCGCAGACTCAGCTTTGGGCTGATGAGCTGCTTGTGTCGCGACATGGCCGTTTCCGCTTTTGAGCGTTGGTGATAACCGCTTTCCCTTTTCCACTCGGCCAGTTGCCCGGCTTTCAGCGCAGCAACGGCCAGGTGCAGTTTGCGCCAGACACGGCGCTTTTCCTTGCTGTATTTGCGCTGCTTCCACTCGCCTTCGCCATAGAGCTTGAGCCCGGTGGCGTCGATAACAAGGTGGGCAACGGGGCCCTTGCTGGGCAGACGGTAACGGATATCCACCGTCTTGGCGCGCTTGCTGATGCAGCTGTAGCTAGGGGAGGTCTGTGGCAGTGCCATCAACTGGAATAAGGAATTGATAAAGCCTTCCAAGGCCCGCAGCGGCAGACCGAACAGGCCCTTAAGCATCAGCGCGGTTTCGATGGCGGTGTCGCTGTACTTGAAACCACGGCCCGGCCGCCGTGGTGGTGCTGGCAATCCCAATGACGGATAGCGGCGTCATCCATCCAGAAGATCAGCGAACCTCGGCTGACTAGGGCCCGGTTGTAGACTGCCCAATTGGTGATGTTGTGCTTGGCCTTGCCCATCTGCGCTTCTCCTCCGATACGTCGGGTGATCAGATCACGGCAAGACAGAATGGTTCAACGCATTTGGGAAACAACGCCCCCGATATCTGTGATCTGAAGATTAAATCTCTCTCCCCTGAGGCTTGTGTGCATTCCTTAAGCCCAATCTATTGTAAAAACAAATCTGCATTCGTTGTTTATCTCAATAGTCATCGAAACACCACCAATAGGTGGCTTTTCGATGACTCTGAGGGACTGAGACGGCCTAAACCCTACTGAATACCACCAAAACACCACCAATAGGTTGCTTTTCGATGACGACCAAGGAAGGTTGTGGCTGCGCTACATCAGAAAGCGATCAACAGGTGGTTTTTGGATGATACCGGCCTATTTTTACCTAGCTTCTTATTTGTCCAAATTGGGCAGTTTGGCGTGCCAACAATGACTCCCCTCTAAGTAAAAATAATCCTGATTTTAATCAATCAGGAGATAAACCAATGAAATTGATCACTTTAACTACTGCGCTCGTCGCTGTCGGTATGCTGGCTGGTTGTACAACCAAAAGCATTGATTCAATCACGATGCACCACTACTTCCTTAATGCCCGCGACCTGTTCGTTATTGACGAAAAAAACGGAAATGTGTCATGCATCGTGTCTCACGATACTGGCAACTCGGATCAATTTAAGAAAGATCTTGGTGAGATTCGGGAGACCATTTACAAGTATCAGTGTGACTCCATAGTGATTCATGGCCGGTATCTTAATCCTGAAGTTAAATTTCAATGGGATAATCGAGGTAAGAGACCTGTTTGCTCAGTAACATTAAAAGCTAAAAATGAAGGTAAACATGGTTTATGGCCAGATGAACCAGCAGCCATCAGTCGGTCTTATGAATCAATGGCGGAGCTCAATTTACCAAACTGTGATTCCATTGATATCCGATGGCAGGAGGCTAAGTGATGCGTAATCAATTTAGTCTTAGCAACCCTTATACCTGCCTGCATTGCTGCGGTAGCAGCTATCTAAAAATATTAGAGATCGCTGCTGAATCTAGTACCGCCGTTGATGCAATCAATACCATAGCTTCTCAGTTGGCACTTTTGGCAGCAGAGCAACGCGAATATTCTACCAGAAAACTAGCGGAACTATTTTCTTCAATCACCCCGAGCTTAGCGCTCGGGGACCCCATCTCACAGCAAGAAAAAGCCGTGCTTCACCCGGATTTTTCTCCACACCCCACTCACCGCGAGTGGTCTGTCTCATCCGGCGCAGTAGCGCCTTCTGAGGGGACTCCCGGCGCCTCTGCACATGCAGAGTTGCATAGGAGTCACACGCAAGAGAATCAGGGATAAGGGGGACTACAATGGGAGTTTCTAAGGCGTACCGCGTACAAATATATCCACCTAGACAAGTACATATTTTGTTGAAGGAACTAGCTAAAGAATCAGGGCAAACGGTTAGTAAAACGGCGGTGTCTTTGATTGAGCAGGCATTAAATAATGACTCAACACTGCACGAAATCAGAAATGTACAAGTGGATCAGAAGGAGATTTATCAGCAGCTAATTAACCTGCTGTCGATCAACGTAGCAACCACCGATTTTCTGCTCAAAAAGACCTGCTCTGAGGATGAAATGGCTGAGGCTAAACAGGTCATTTCAGCCCGCACAAATGCTTTGCGAGAGTATTTCATTGGAGGTGCTGAAAATGGCAACGATTAGAAAAGGTCGAGTCGGTGACTTTGTTCGTGGTGCGGATACATGGCTTCATAGCCAGCAGATGTTGTTATTCAGCGGAATTTGGATCTTTCTGCCTGGTGTTTTGTTGGCGATTGTCGGTGGCCTGTTATACATCGGAATAGACGCCGATGAATGTGTCTTGCAAAACGCCAGTACATATCTTTGGGCACAATTGAAGGCACTAGTACAACCATTTTCAAGCGTGACTATAGGAACCTGTGTTGCCCTAGATGGACGCGACTCTCTGCCATCCTCTGTGGTGATAAATGAACCACTATTCCAGGAAGCTGCTGTTAAGCTTCTCAAATCCTTTGGATTGGCTTTCATTTCGCTCTTTGTATTGTACTTGCCTATTGGTGTTTATCTTGTTGTTAGGGCCGTTAAAAGAGGTAAGGAAATCAAAGAAGACAAATATATTCGAGGTGCGAAACTTGTTTCAGCCGAAAAATTGAAAGGAGAAATCGTAGAAAAGCATGGTGTTTCTGATTTAACCCTCGGCGATTTCCCTTTACCCACAGGATTTTCAAAAAAGCATACCTTGATTAGTGGCACCACCGGGGCCGGTAAATCTACTGCACTAACTCATTTGCTTAAAGCTATTCGTGCTCGTGGAGACCGAGCCGTGGTATATGACAAGAAAGGCGAGTTCGTAGAGATGTTCTACCGGGACAGAGTTGATCACATACTCAATCCGGCAGATAGCCGCTCACACCAATGGACTCCATGGGAAGAAATGGCCTCACCATTCGATGCAGACTGGATAGCTGAGACACTTTTACCTAGTTCTAATAGTAATAGCGGTTCTGAGAAATTCTTTACATCCGCTGCCAGAGCCGTTGTTTCAGCCGCACTTCAGAATTTATATCTAGATGGACCGAAGTCATTGCTTTCACTTCTTCGGGCGACAGCGTGGAATGACCTTGAGTTACTCAAAGAACTGGTTGCAGGCACTCCAGCAGCGACATATTTCAATGAAGATAACGAGCGAACTCTCGAAAGTATCCGTTCAACCATCGTAGATGGTGTTCGTCCACTTCGCCTGTTGAAAGAAGAGAATAAAAAAGGATTCTTCTCAATAAGAGATTGGATAGCAGAAGGCGATGAACCTAATGCCGATGATAGTTGGTTGTTCTTACCAGTACGAGAATCTGAAATAGAAATACAGAAACCTCTCATCTCGACCTGGATACAAGCTGCGGCCAAAGGGTTGATGGCGCGTGGGGTTAATAACGAACGGACTCTTTGGATTGTTGTCGATGAGCTACCAAGCCTCAAAAAAATTCCTGCTCTTTCAATGTTGATGGCCGAAGGGCGGGGCTTCGGTGCGGCTGTTGTTTTGGGTATTCAGGAAATAAACCAGCTAGAGGAAGAGTTCGGGAAAAACACCTCTAAAACCATACTTGGCTTATGCTCCACGCAGCTTCATTTCCGTTTGAATAATGCCGACACTGCGGAATGGGTCTCCAAGGTACTTGGTGAAGCTGAGCGTGAGGAAGTTGATGAAGACTTAAACTACTCCGCCGATGACATTCGAGACGGCGTTCGGGTCAGTTCTAAACGTCAAAACCGAAAAGTTGTGCTTCCCAGTGAAATCATGGACCTGCCTGATTTGTCTTGTTTTGCCAAAATTTGGGGTGCGGAGAGTAAAGCCCGTATTGATATTCCTTTCTTGAGGCTTCCGAAGATCGCTGACGGTTTTATTCAAGGTGATGAGAATGAAACGGTTGGTATGCGCCTGCTCAATGCCGCACGAGCCTTAAAAATGGAAGCTGATGTTGGCTATGTTCCGAAAGAGCTTTCCGATGAGCGGGACGTTGATGAGTCTAAAAGGCCAATACCAAGCCCAAGTGACTTAGAGCAGGAACTAAATTCAGTATTGGGAACGGTTGGAATGGATGATGATTTGGTATTTGGCCTGCTTGGGAAAGGAGGCAAAAAATCATGATGTCTGCGTCTTCTATTAAAAGTGCCGGAGCTGCCGGTCATTACTTTGAGCATGATGACTACTATGTAGACGGGCTATCTCCTTCCGCATGGGTAGGCTCTGGAGCTGAGGCTCTCAGTCTTGTTGGTGAGGTGGAGCGGGAAACTTTTAAATCACTTCTGGATGGGCGGCTCCCAGACGGTCAACAGGTTGGCACTTTTCGTGACGGCGAGTGGAAACACCAACCAGGGACCGACCTCACTTTTTCAGCACCTAAGAGTGTTTCTATTCTGGCAGAGGTAGCAGGCGACAAACGGCTTCTCCAAGCCCATGATCGGGCTGTCCAAGCGGTACTTCAATATATAGAGAGCGAATATATTGTCACAAGGAATCGCAACCGTACTAAGGATACCGTTGAATACGAGAAAACAGGTTCGCTGGTCGCAGCCACTTTCAAACACACAACCAGTCGTGCCCTTGATCCTCAGCTTCACACACACTGCGTGGTAATGAACTTAACACAGCGAAATGACGGCCAGTGGCGCTCAACGGAGAATAAACCAATCTTCATTGACCAAAAGCACCTTGGTCTGGTCTACCGTCAATTTCTCGCTCAAGAGGTTGGTTCACTGGGCTTTCGACTAGAGAACCAGGGTAAAGATGGGACCTGGGAGATTGCTGGGGTAAGTAAAGATACTGTACGTGAACTGTCGAAACGATCAGAGGCAATCGGAGATGCGCTAGAGGCTAGGGGAAAGACTCGTGAAACGGCCACGGCTGGGGAAAAGGAGACCGCCACGCTCGACACGCGGGATCGAAAAGTCGCTGCTGAGCGTGGTGAACTTCTGAATCGCTGGCATGCAGAATTGGGCGAAGAGAAGCTGACAGAATTGGAAGGGGTCATTGCTCAGTCTCGGGAAAATATCCCATCCCTGGAGCTGCAATCCGAGGCGATTTTGGCGCGGGTTCAATTAGCCAACGAAGCCGTCATGTGGGCGACTGAGCACCTTGGAGAGCGTGATACATCTTGGACGCACCACGATCTAGTCAAAGAGGCTAGCCGTTATGCCGGATCGCGAGTACTACTTTCTGATGTTAACAATGCGATTGATGCCGCAATTGGCAGTGGTCAGCTCATAGATAAGTCGGTTAGAACCTTTGATCAGGTCAGCAAGCAAGAGATTGATGTGCGGGGATATACGTCGAAAGCGGCCATCGCCATCGAGGATGAGGTGATCAAGGAGGAATACCTTGGCCGCGACCGAGTTCAGGCATTGTGCAGCCGGGAACAGGCGGCTGCGGCCATTTCTAATGCCGAGGAGAAAGCCAACGAATTGGGGTACGAGTGGAACGCTGACCAACGGAGAGCTACCGAGGGCATTCTGCTCACAGAGAATCGGATCGTTGGAGTGCAAGGGTTCGCAGGTACGGCTAAAACTACCTCCGTCCTACGAACTGTAGCTGAGACCGCGAGGGATATGGGGTATGAGGTTAGGGGGCTTACCCCTACGAATTCTGCTGGTCAGAGTTTGATTGATGGTGCTGAAATTCAGTCTGGAACAATTCAGTCTTTTCTGGCACAAAACCGCAACGAGTGGGTTCAAGAACGGAAAACTCATACCCAGATCGATAAAATTGATAAGCGGTTAGAGCAAATCGAAAAAGCCCTCTCCAATCCATATGTTGATGAAAAGACTGGGGTTCGGATTCCCGAGAATTCGCCACTCTATCAGAAACGACTCGACGAACTCCAATATGAAAGATCAGAGTTACAGGGAGAACGTGACGGTCTTGGAAAAATGTTGGAAAAAACTCCTCAACTTTGGATTGTGGATGAGTCCAGCATGGTAGGAACCAAGCTAATGCGAGACCTCTTGCAACGTGCGGGGCAATCGGGGGCTCGTGTCGTATTGACCGGTGATGTTCGCCAGCTTGCTTCAGTAGAGGCTGGTGCTGCTTTTCGTCAGCTTCAGGCTCATGGAATGGAAACATATCGACTAGAAGAAATCGTTCGGCAGACGAACCGAGGAACAAGGGATGCGGTATACCTCTCCCTAATGAAAAGGGCCTCTAATGCTCTAAGTCGGTTACAGGAGAGTGGCAGCACGATAAAAGAATTGGTCGCGCATAAGAAAAGTGGAAAAATTGACCATGAGAAAAGCGGTGAAGTCCGCAGACAAGAGCTTGTGAAGGACTACATGGCTCTTGCGCCGGATGAACGAGCCAAAAGTATTATCCTTGAGCCGAGCCGCGAGGGCCGTCGTCGCACGAATGAATTAGTTCGTGAGGCCCTAAAAAAAGAAGGTGCTCTAGGCGAAGAGCTGCCTACTAACCAGCTATCACCAGTCGATGCAACCGAAGCTGAACGGCGCGTGGTGACGTCGTATCAAAATGGGCAAATCGTTCGATTTGCGCGTAGCTTCAAACGTGAGGGCATCAAGCAGGGCCTCTATTATCAGGTCGTTGGTCGAGAGAATCACGATCTCTTACTGAAGAAGTTGGGGGGGAATGAGCAGGCTGAGCTGATTCGCTTTTCTCCAGAGAACTATGCGGCCAAGAACATCCAGTTGTTCGAACTCACTGAAAGTGGCTTGGCCGTTGGTGAGAAGATCGTGTGGCGTGATAATGATAAGCCGACTGGACGATTGAACAACGACACAGCCACAGTTGAGAAGATAGAAGGCACGAACGTAACCTTCAGACTTTCAAATGGTAAAACTGGTGAGTTTGACATGTCCAAGCTGGCTAATTCCCATTGGGATCACGGTTACGCCATGACTGTTCACGCTGCCCAAGGTAAGACAGCCCAGAACGTGTTTGTGCATGCCGAAACCAACCGAGAAGCTTTATTGAACACCGAACAGTTCTACGTGCAGATATCGAGAGCAAAGGACCGCGTGTATCTATACACCGATTCAAAGGAAGGGCTTGTCCGAGCTGTGGAGCAGCGTTCAGGTCAAAAACAGACGGCTAAGGAAAGCCGTTACCAGTCTCTGGAACCGCTGGATCACTTGATTGATAAGCTGTGGCAACAACCAGAGTCAGGACGCTTGTCAACGCAGACAACTGGTCGATCTCAGGCTAAAGATATATCAAGAGGCAACAGTGAACGTAGTCTAACAAGATAATTGCAGTCTATTGTCCCAAAAGGGCAGTTTGGCGTACTGGCTGTACTGCCCTTTTATTAAAAAATGGAATGGATACAGAACAAAAGGGAGATCTAAAAGTGAAAGTTCTTTTTACGTCAATCGCTGTAATGACTGCACTGGCAGGTTGCTCCGCGACCATGCCTAACATCGCTGGCAAGACTAAGACAGATACGTCGGTCCAAAAAATTGAAAAAATAGATCCGGACATACAAGCGGCACTAGCCGACATGAAACTCGTTGGATTCAGGCAGGAAGACTTCGGCAATGAGGAGGCATTCAACTCGGCAGCTAAGATGGTGGCAAATTTAGGTGCCGAGTGGCAAACCTTCAATTCTTGGACCGAGGCGTTGCTAGAGCCTGGTTATCAATCAGCAGCCCTGGAGCGCATTCGTACAACCAACGATGAGCGACGCCAAAAAGAAAGGAAGGTGAATTTTTCAAAAGTAGATCGCTATTCCGATGAAGCAGATAAGGCCATGAAGTACGGATTCCATGATTGCTTCAATAATTCTGGTCAAATGTTCTCAGTAGACGATTTCATCAGCCATTATGCGCTTATCAACGTTGCCTCTTTCAAAAGCACGGTTGAGCTTTATGAGCGTTGTCTAATCAATGGAGGTAGTGAGTGTACGGAGAACGGTCAGGAACTGAGCTTGGATAAATTCTTGGTGAACCACAATGCAGCCGCTCTACAAGCGCGTAAGGATCTAGCCTTTAATGAATACTACGAATACTGTGCAGTGCGGACTCCAGTTTCATCTGTTCAATACACTATCTCGTCTCATGATAATGATGTGATGGGCAGCCTTATTGCGGCAGCGGCGTCGAGAGTTGGTTGGGATAGTGCGCTTAAAATGTCTCGTGATGTGTTAAACATGCAATCCAGATCTGGAGCAATGAATATGATTGCTGCCAACTTCTACAATTATCAACGAACTGGATACTTTGATGCGTTTGATATCAGACCGTTCGCAATTGGGCGCTCCAGTGTCATATCCGTAATGCACGTGGGTGGTATGTGTGCAGCGTTTGGTACAGGTAGTAGCAGCCAGGATAGTGACATTGAGATTGATGAGCTCGCTATCGCGCTGGGAGCTAAACCTCGTCAAGCGGATGGTGGTTATCACTGCTTGAAATGGACAGATGGGAACTGGAAACGTGTTGCTGATTACATTGCTGGCGAAAGCGAGAGCCTTCGCGGGTTTATGTCGGTGTACTCTCCTGCATTCAACAGCTATCAGGTGCCTTATTGGAGCTATCCCGGTCCGTACCAGCACGACTCAATTATTCAGACTCAACTCCAGAAAAAAGGAAGTGGTATTGCAAGTTACAAAGAAAAAGTCATGGAGCGGGAAACCTGCTCCACATATGCGGCAGGCCATTCTGGACTCGCAACTTGGTCTTATCCTGCCTGTGATTACCTAGAAAAGGCAAGCGAGTCAATGAAGGCCAAAGAAAAAATGATGCAAGCGGCAGGTCGGTTTGATGCCTACATATGTAGCAGGTCTGAGGCTGTGAATGGTTATGGAAAACCGGATCTGTCACGTTGTCCCACAGTCTTTTCTCGCGAACAGATAGAAGCTGGCGAACACAAACGCTAGATCATCGAATTCAACTTCTTCACTCATTCTTTTAGGGGCTCAGGCCCCTTTCTTTTTTGTCCAAATTGGGCAGTTTGGCGTGCCATCTAAAGCTTGCTCACCTGAGAAAATATTAGCTCAAAGAGAGTAAAGATAAATGAGGACACTATGGCGGCAGAGATTCAAGTTAACGGATTAGTACTTCCAATAAATGACGCTCACATTCATCAAAGACGAGGTGTAACCGCTGCAAGAGCAGCGTCTGGTGAACCTCTTCATTTCACGGTATTAAAGTGCCTCGATGGTCGATACACAAAAACATATTGTGGACTTGCCAGAGTCGATAACACCGATGACTTTTTGAAGATCATGGAGTGGGGAGATCACTTCGAACCTATTGCTTCTTGGTATCAAAGGGGGACTCAATGATTATCAGTATTTTCAGAAAGATTTTCAGAAGAGAGCCCACCCCTGATCTGTACTCTCAACTGTCCAGTCTTGTGGATGAAATGCGGACTTATCAGGCTGATATCGAGCGCTTACATGCAGACATAGAGGCGTCAGCTAGCCACTTTGAACACATTACCGAGCCCAATAATTTCATTAGCGCAGAGTGGGTTAATGGAAACCTACATGTAAAACATCGTCATTAAGAGGTAATTGGAGTGGAATTGAACGAAAAAGCGAAAGTTGCGGCGCTCTATCAAGAACTTAGCAAAGCTGATGTCTCTGACCCTAACAAGTTGGTTGGGCAGCTTGAATCGGCGGCTAAGTCAATTGTGCAAAGTATGAATAGTCATCCTATTAAAAATGAGCAGATTAAAACTAGCGTTTTTGATCATGCTCACATGAATGAGCAGTATCGACAGCTATCAGAGCAGCAGATGAAAATTGTTGATTCTGTCCAGTTGCTAATAAAGCAAGTTGAAAGCATGGGGCTCGATAAACCAACCCAAGATAACTGGCTTTCTAAAACGCTTTCTAACTATCAAAGAGGTTATCTGGAGAACGATATTTTCACTGAAGCAGCGGGAGCCATGGTGTGGATGGCTGCAAAGGCTATCCAGAAAATCTTTTTTGAGCCAGATAATGCTAAGCAACAACAAGCTGCCCAGGAACTAAAAAAAGATATTGGGAAAATGACAAAAGCCCTTGGTGTTGAGTTATCCCGCCTTCAACTAGAGGTAAAAACAGAACAGCTGCATGGACTGATGTCAGATGCAATAAGCAATGCCAAACGGTTGGAGCAAAGCGGTCAACAGAAGGAGGCTGATAAGCTGATAGTTAGTACCTATAACAAGCTATCTCACTCTGCCAAGAAAGAGTACAGCCAATATCAACCTCGCCCAGAACATCAAAAATCTATATCCCAGGCTCAATCGAGAGAAAAAGAACGCCAAGTTGCATCGTCAATTCAGCACCAACAACACAGTGAAAAAAGAATCGACCGCGACAAAAAACAGTCAATTGGTCGTTGAGAATTACATTCAAATAAATGAGGAAACTGAAATGAAAAAAGCAATCTTAGCAGTGGCTACCGCATCTATGCTCTCTTTGGCTGGGTGTGCGACAAAGCCTGGAATTAACGACGCGTCACTTATGGTTTTTAGGTTCCCAGCAAGAGGTGACACTATTGATGTTACTTACAAGATTGAGCATGGAAAAGACTGTCTCATTACCATGTCGCTCGGTCCTCAAAGTGATGAACAGAAATATATGGCTGCTCTTGATATGGAATCTCGACGTTGCCTGGAGGATGTGACAGGAGAGAGCCAAGTGGGATTACATCTGGACCTCTCTGATGTTCGTTACAATAACCCCGTGGTAGTTCATTACCAGACAGGACCAAGCCCTATAGAGGAATTAGTAGCGCTTAAGCCGGATGAGGCAAAATAAGAACTACCCCAAATTTTAATATTTTTAAAAAAAGGCAGGTTTACCTGCCTTTTTGCCATATATAGTGGTTTAAAATCAACCATACTTTGGTGTATGTTAATGAGGCTAAAAGTCATCTTGTGAAGTATTGGCTATTCAATGGTTTTAGTGAATTGTATTACTAACAGTGTGGCTTTAGGTTCTATCAATTTTTATTTTATTCGATAAAATCAGATTTTTAATTAAAACGGTTATCTTGGAGGGTTGATGTATTTTTATAATGTTAGTAAAGAGAAGATAAGTAACGATAAATTTGTTCTAAGTCATTTTGGTTCCAGCCCAGATGTCTCGGCTGATAGAATTGATAGTATGTTTGCACATCAAAACTCATATATGATCAAAGGTGGACAAGTAAATATTATTGACATAAATGGAATTTTAATTGAAAAAAAATCAATTCCTGAATTTACGAAACTTTTCAGTGAATTTGCAAAGAAATTTTACATCTATGAGTATCAAGTGAAAACCGAGCGATCATTGAGATTACTTGACTTATGGGAGGATGATCCGATTGGGAGTGCCGGACCTGAAGTCGTTGACACAAAAAATATATCACCATCAGAGTTAAACGAAGTTTATAAATTGTTCGAACCATTTAATGGTTTGATATATATAGATCACGTAGAATTCTATATAAGAGAATCTTTGGTGAATATCAGTGGGATAAAAAGGAAGAGAGAGATAAATCGGATTTTTTCAAGTAAGTTGAAAGAGCGAAAAAATAGATCGATTGCAATAGGTGAGGATTTTTCATTTAAATCAAACACTGAGTTAGTATGGCAAGATTTGACCTTTAAACTAAAAGATTGGGCTATTAGTCGGGGCTACGATTCATTTGTGTACAAAAATGCTAAAGAAGGTAATGGGGCCGATACATATATAACGCTATTTCCGGATCAAGGTTCTTGTACTGGAAAAGTCTTTAAATTCTGTGAGCATAAATATTTGGCAGAAATGCCATCACTTATCGATAAGCTTTATCGTCAACAAAATTCGCATTGTATTCTGACAAAGCTAATGTGGGGTAAGCAAGATCCTATGCGTTATTGGATAGTTGATTAACTATATAATACGATTTTTTTGATCAAGCTGGAGTAATGAAAATCGCTTGGTGTTCACAGCGGAAAAGAATTTAGCCCAAATCTAATCTGACAACGGCACCCAAAAATCGGGTAACTGTCAGATCAGGTCTGAGCTAGTACAGCTAACCTGCCTTTTTTAT
>NZ_JAAUHW010000021.1:0-37922 GCF_012030025.1 Shewanella sp. Iso12 | reverse complement strand
ATGTGGCGAACACAAGTAATGCGAATAACCAAACTCGCGCGGTTCTATTCAAAAGAGTGCAAGGTCAACCGCCGACACTTACTCGCCAAAGTCCGACTGTCAGAGTGTCCTTACCGAAGATTTTTTGGGTCTCCGGTAAGGACACTTTTACCTATTTGACAAAGGGAATAATATCAACGCCCCAAGCAGCGGCGCGCGTTAGCGCGTCCAGCCCGCAGGGCGATGCTGCCTTTGTTTGTTATGTTTTTGAACATGCCAAGTCCTGCGCAACCGCCAACCTAACTTGATTCATTCTACTTAGCCTAAGCAGATAAGACTTTAGCTCGTGTCTCTGTGCTATTGTGCTCTTAGAGCCGTCGTACTTATCGATTTCTACGTCAACTACGTAAGTCCCACCTACCAACACTGTGTATAGGTCTTCGAGCTGCTCAGGGACGTAATGCAGAACATAAGAATTTATGTAGTCATGACCTTCAGACTCTAGTGCCATTCTTAACTTGGAATCACGGGCTTGAAGCGCCTCGTTGGATCGGATCAACTCTTCACGGAAGTCACTTTCCATTTTACTTCCAATAAGCTTCATTTACTCGATCCCTGTCGAAACATAACGCCCCGCGCATGCGCGCGAGCTTGTGAGCGTCGCAGGGGCCGCAGGCCCCGAATGACGCGGTTTGTTAGCTTTGTTTATTTTGTGGTAATTAATGTTGATGTTGGCCACAAGTAAACACCGTTATTTATGTAATATGACTTTAAAACGGTCATTTTACGCATTTTGAAAATAGCCGGTACGCCGCCAAATCGTTTCTCGAAAACTGCAACGGCTTTGAGTCTGCGCACACGCCAAACATAAAACTCAGAGCTGCCTTGCTTTAACTTTGCAGCTTCTTTGGTAGCAAACCTGTGAATCAAAGTTCTAAGTTGCCTCTGTGGTAAATTTTGCCACACAAACACACGAAGCAATGGGCTGCCTTTTTCCAATTTCCATATGCGATGCAAGTCGAATTACTCCGTAAAGCTAACAGCTGTATAGTGCGCATGCGCGTTTTAGTCCTCGGAGGAGTGTAAACGCGTATCGCTATCTGTTTGTATTAGCTGGATATAATACAATTTAGTCCAAATATCCCTTGCAGCCCAACGCGCATGCGCGGTTTCTAAACCTATTATCTACCAGCTGTATTTTTAACTTTATGAATTTAATAAAATTTTCTAAAATGTTACAGAAATAACGCGCAAATTTCCGACATGTTGTCCAGAACGTCAATAATACTGTATAAAAATCAGTTATGAGGTGCTTGTCATGAGCACTTCAAGCCGAACAACCAAGGGCCCTACAAAAAGCGTTAATTAAAGCCATGGCTACCGCACGGGTCCAAACTCTGTTCGTCCCTGCATTCCGCTGAAAAAGGAAAAATGCTACTACCTCCAACCTTAAGCTTAAGGAAGTGCTAAAGCTAAGCGATTGAATTGGTTATACAATAGCCAGTACTGAATTTGAAAACAATTAGCCAAAGGTCAAGTTTTGACAAAGGCAACAAAACACTAATTTAGTTTGTTTTTACAACAGAATTGACTGGGTTTGAAACCAAAGCGACTTCCTCCAGCTAATGCTGGGTGTTTGCATTATTCCCCGTTTTCGACGGTCACAGTCCCACCAGTGCCTGGAAATATGTGTATGTTTTTGGGCTTATGCACGATTTCAAATTCGCCTAATCATCAGGAACCTCAAATGCTAAAGGTATACACTTTTCCCGCTCGAAGCGGCCGCAGGGCGTTGATGACAATCGCGTAGCGAGGCATGGCCGTTCACGGGCGTCCTGCCCTTCACGGCATTGGGACTCCTGTCCGGCAGATGCCCATTCTGCGCCAGTTAATCAGGGGCGAGTGTCGCCCAGCGACGAGCTAACGAGCGCGAAACAGGATATTGAGCAGGCCCAGAGTCACATGGATGTGACTCTGGGCGTCTGGCGCGATAGCGAATTGGCATCATAAGCACAAGGGGTTTTCCGCTGCGTCGCGGGTCGCTGGGGGTTTGGGAAGGGGGCGAGTCGATACAGCCCCCTTTCCTCGGGTGTGGGGCGAAGCTCCACGACTTTAAGCCGCTGGCACAGCGGCTATCATTGCTTTCAGCTCAAAATGGCCAAATAACATAGGTCGGGCTTCCGGCAATGGATGTTTCTCATTGCCTGCCGCAGGCTTATGCACAGGCGATCCTGTGACATGCTGCGAGTACGTCCCTGTAAGCTCTGCCTCGCCATCCCTGGCTCGGAAGGTCACAGTCCCGCCTGTGCCTGGAAAATAGGTGTATGTCTGCAAACTTTTCAGATGTTTCAAGCTACTCAGCGCTAACAGAATTGCACCAATTCTCCCTTCGGAGCCGCCGCTGGCGTTGTTGCAAATTGGCGTAGTCGAGACAGGGATGTCGAGGCTCGAAGGTCGAGCAAGGCGAATGTTGCGAAGCAACAAGCTTATGAGCGCGAGCCAAGGAAGACGAGCTGGCCCTTATGCATGGATGCATTTGGCGAGTCCTGAGTGTAGCCAATTTGCTTCATAAGCCAGCGGGGATTTCGGCTACGTCGGGGGTGTCTTTGGGGATGCAAGGGGCTTTGGACAAGCAAAGCCCCTTGCCCGGTGTGGTGTGGAACACCACGACTTTACGCCGCTGGCACAGCGGCTAGCACAGCCTTAATCCAAAACTCACCAATGAGCTTGGCCCTAGCGGCTAGCTAAGTTGTAGCTCATCACCTGCGGTGCGCCTTTCGCACAGGCGATCCTGTGACATGGCGAGAGTTGCGTAGCAACATGCTTTCGAGCGCGAGTCATGGATGACGAGCTGGCAGTTAAACAGGGACGTTATTCGAGTACGTCCCTGTAAGCTCTGCCTCGCCATCCCTGGCTCGGAAGGTCACAATCCCGCCTGTGCCTGGAAAATGGGTGTATTTCTGTGGCATATAAACAACGTCACGCAACGCTATTCTTGCAGAACTGCAGTAACTCGTCCTTCAAAGCCACTGCCAGTGTTGTCATCAAACAACGACTTGAAGTTACCAAAGCTCGCTGGCGGCTAAAGTCAAAAGAATAACAAGCTTCAAATAATGAATAAAAATTCATTTATTTTCTCTCTTCCTCTGGGTAGACTGAGCGCCCTCTTATCCAGAACATCATAATAAACATGCAATTAAGTCGTAGGCATTTTATTCAGGCCGGTTTAGCCGGTACCGCACTGGGGCTCAGTGGCTGCAGTAATTTCTCTTTATCTTCTCAGGAGCAGGCCCAGGCTACTGCCTCCAAGGGTCCCCTGGCGCTGAACTTCAATGAAAACCCGCTGGGGATGCCAAACAGTGCCAGAGAAGCCATTATGCAACATATGGGTGAGGCACACCTGTATCCCGACAGTGCCCGTCAGGCTTTGCTCAAGCGCCTGGCAAGCTACCACGGTGTCAGCCAAGAGCAGCTCATCTACGGCAATGGCTCTTCCGAAGTACTCAAGTTCGCCATAGATGCCATGGCCAGCGCTCACTGCCAGTTGGTGATGCCCAAGCCCACCTTTGACATAGTGGCCGACTATGCCAAGGCTCGGGGACTCAAGGTAACTGAAGTGCCGCTGACCGCCGAGCTGCAAACCGATATCGCCGCCATGCAGGCCGCCGTGGCCGCACACCCTGGCCCTTCCATTGTCTATCTGTGTAACCCCAACAACCCAACCGGCCTCTTGCTGTCCAAGGCGCCGGTTGCACAGTGGCTGGCCAAGGCCAGTCCCGAGCTGCAGTTTATTATTGATGAGGCCTACGGCGAGTATGCCGGTAGCGATTTCCAATCCGCGCTGCCATTCATTCAAAATGGCCAGAAACACATAGTGCTGACCAAGACGTTCTCCAAAGCATGGGGAATGGCGGGACTAAGGGCCGGTTATGCCATTGCCGCTCCGGAAATGATAGCCGCCATGCAGGCCCAGGCGAGTTTTGACAACGCCAACCTGTTTGCTCTCTATGGGGCGGCGGCAGTGTTGGATGACAGCGCCTGGCTGGCGCAGACCCGCAGCAACAACTTAGAAGCCGGTGCCATTATCATTGCCACACTCAAACAACTGGGGCTCGACTATCTGCCGCTCAACGCCAGTTTTATTTTCCACCGCATCAAAGGTAACAATGAAGACTATCGCAAGCGGATGCAGCAGGCCGGCATTCTGGTGGGCCGTACCTTCTCTGGGCTTGAAGGCTGGAATCGCTTGACCTTGGGCACGCCAATGCAGATGCAACAAGTCGCCAAAGAGATGCAACGTCTGCGTTTGGAAGGTTTGCTCTAATTTCTCTTTCAAGTGCTGTTTCAAGAGCTGTTTCAAGCACTCTTTCAAGTGCCTTGGCTTTTCGCTAGACTCGGACTTCCGCAGCCTTTTTCAGAAGGATTCTGATATGCAAGTCCAATCCATTCTGGGGGCGTTATTCGCCCTCGGTTTCTCCCTGTCGTTGCAAGCCGCCCCCGGCGAGCTGGTCATCAACAAAAATGCCAAACCCAAATCCTCAAACAGCTATATCGAAGCCGTTCATAAAGAGATCCCGGTAGCGGGAGCCAGTGAGGCCCAGGTTCGTTATGCCATTCTCGAAGGTATGCTCAGCACCAAGGGCTTTGCCTGGGTATACGAGGGCGAAGGTGAGGGCTATATCCTGGCCCGTTTCGACTATCGCGGCGACACTAATGTGATGCGCATTGAATACGACGCCAACTATATTCAGCTTAAATACCACGCCGCTTTGGGGGATTTTGTCTGCAAAAAGCTGATTGATGATATCTGCTACAAGAATGGCCGTGGCTATTACAACTACATCAAGAATCTGCGTCTCTCCATCGCCCAGGAGCTGAAAAAATCATGAAACGAATACTACTGCCGCTACTGCTGAATCTGTTATGGCTGAACCCAGCTTCCGCCGAGACTGAATATCAATTGCAACGCTGGCAAAACCCAGTACCCACAGGTGGTTATGTGCAAGATATCCCCGCCATGTTGCAGCGGGCCGTTACCCGGGATAGCTGGGAGCTGGAAACTGCCGCAGATGGCACCTGGCTCGCCCGGCTCAATAACTACAAGGGATACACAGTCGAAGTAGAAGTAGCACGGCAGCAACAGGAACTGCAGCTTAGCCTGCTCTCCAGCCGCTGCGACTGCAAAATGGACCAAGCCAAAATCGACAGTTGGTTAATTCGCCTCAGGCGCAATATCGCTCTCGAAGTCACCAAAGCCGCCAGAGATGAGAGTCTGCGACAGAAGCTGAAAGTCGAGTAGAAGCTTGATAGCTCAAGGCAGGTATGACTCTGGATCGGTGAAATCTTGGCACTAGTTTACAGGCATGCACAAGTTTACAGGCACAGGCGGAACTGTAGCCATCCTTGGTTTGCGCTCGAAAGAGCGCTGCTACACCACTATCGCCGGTGCGAAATAGCCGGGATCCTGGCCGATGCGCCAATAGCAGACAAGTGCAAACGATGAAAAACAGACACAAAAAAGCCCGTCTATGACGGGCTCTTTCGTTGAATATGGCTGGGGTACCAGGATTCGAACCTGGGAATGCCGGGATCAAAACCCGGTGCCTTACCGCTTGGCGATACCCCATCAGGGTCGGTATTAACCGATACGAATCTTAAGACTCGTGAAGACCAAGTTTGCTGCTAAAGAAACATGGTAGCTATGGCGGGACTTGAACCTGCGACCCCAGCATTATGAGTGCTGTGCTCTAACCAGCTGAGCTACATAGCCACTGTATTTTCTCTTTAGCGTTTATGGCTGGGGTACCAGGATTCGAACCTGGGAATGCCGGGATCAAAACCCGGTGCCTTACCGCTTGGCGATACCCCAATCTATAAACTTGGCAAAAGATGGCTGGGGTACCAGGATTCGAACCTGGGAATGCCGGGATCAAAACCCGGTGCCTTACCGCTTGGCGATACCCCACCAATAATCAAAGTTAGTTCAGTAAGAGACAAATATGGTACGGGAGGAGAGACTTGAACTCTCACACCTTGCGGCACCAGAACCTAAATCTGGCGTGTCTACCAATTTCACCACTCCCGCAGTGTCTCTTGTTTTTGACATCCCAAGAAGGATGGTAGCTATGGCGGGACTTGAACCTGCGACCCCAGCATTATGAGTGCTGTGCTCTAACCAGCTGAGCTACATAGCCACGATAACTTTGTTGTTCCCCGTGCCGAGGAACGGGGCGTATTATGCTTATTCAGGTTATTCAGGTCAACAGCTTTTTTAGGCTAAATCCCGCCGCCCCAGCTGTTTGCCTATAAACCCATCAAACTGGGCAACAGATACGCAAATCCGTGTTCTATCGCCCATTTAGAGTCGCTTTATACGTTAAACAGGAAGTGCATCACGTCGCCGTCTTTGACGATATAGGTTTTCCCTTCCACCCGCAGCTTACCCGCTTCCTTACAACCGGCTTCGCCCTTGAACTGAACAAAGTCATCATAGGCCATAACCTGAGCCCGAATAAAGCCGCGCTCAAAGTCGGTGTGAATTTTACCGGCCGCCTGCGGTGCGGTAGAACCGACAGTCACCGTCCAGGCACGGACTTCTTTCACCCCGGCAGTAAAGTAGGTTTGCAGTGTCAGCAATTCGTAACCGGCGCGGATCACCCGATCAAGCCCTGGCTCTTCCAGGCCCAGCTCTTCGAGGAACTCGCTGCGCTCTTCCTCATCCATTTCCGCCAGATCTGACTCAATAGCGGCGCACACAGGCACCACAACGGCATTTTCTTTTTCGGCAATGGCACGCACTGTATCCAGATGCGGGTTATTGTCGAAGCCATCTTCAGAAACGTTGGCAATATACATGGTTGGCTTGAGCGTCAGCAGGTTCAGGTAAGCCACGGCTTCCAGCTCCTCTTTGCTCAAATCCAGCGTGCGCAGCATATGGCCTTCGTCCAGTACCGGCTTGAGTTTTTCCAGTACTTCGACTTCAAATTTGGCGTCTTTATCACCACCCTTGGCGCGCTTTTGCTGACGCAGTATGGCACGCTCAACACTGTCGAGATCCGCCAGTGCCAGTTCAGTATTGATCACTTCAATATCACCGGCCGGGTCAACCTTGTTGGCCACGTGAACAATATTGTCGTTCTCGAAGCAACGTACCACATGGCCGATAGCATCGGTTTCACGGATGTTGGCCAGGAACTTGTTACCCAGACCTTCGCCCTTGGATGCCCCTGCAACCAGACCGGCAATGTCCACAAACTCCATGGTGGTTGGCAGTACCCGCTCAGGCTTAACGATTTCAGCCAGGGCGTCCAGACGAGCATCCGGCACTGGCACCACACCTGTGTTGGGTTCTATGGTACAGAAGGGAAAGTTTGCCGCTTCGATGCCAGCCTTGGTTAACGCATTGAACAGAGTTGACTTACCGACGTTTGGCAGACCAACGATGCCGCATTTAAAACCCATGATGTTTACCTTTCTCTCTAATTTGAGTCCGGCGCACTCGGCCCCGGACAGGATAATGAAACAGGCGTCAGACGCCTGGATAATCTTAGACCGCTTTAAAGGAGTGCAGCCTGTGCATCGCCTTGGTCATATCCTCGGCAAAGAGGATATCAGTGGCGCGCACCGCTTCATCTACCGCGGCATCTATCAGCGACTGCTCAGTACTCGGCGCCTTGCCAAGCACATAGCCGCTGACTTTGTTCTTGTCCCCGGGGTGACCTATGCCAATCCGCAGACGATAAAAATTCTTATTGTTGCCCAGCTTGGCAATAATGTCCTTGAGGCCGTTATGGCCGCCATGACCACCGCCAAGCTTGAACTTGGCCACGCCCGGCGGCATGTCCAGCTCATCGTGTGCCACCAAAATCTCCTCCGGTTGAATACGGAAGAAGTTCGCCAATGCCGCCACCGACTTGCCACTCAGGTTCATATAAGTGGAAGGGATCAGCAGGCGCACATCGCGGCCCTTGAGCGTAACTCTGGCGGTCAGGCCAAAATACTTGCTGTCGGCACTGAGCTGGGCACCGCAACCTCTGGCCAGCTCCTGCACATACCAGGCGCCGGCATTATGGCGGGTCTGGGCATACTCGGCGCCGGGATTGGCCAGCCCGACGATAAGTTTAATCTCTGTCATCAGTCTCTATCAGTCTGTTTATTCAACGAGAAGTTCTGCGAAGGCCGGACAAGGCCAGGCACATATTCACCGCTCTTGAAGCTTGGCTGTTACAGGCCCAAACACTGCGTGAAAGCCAATGAAAAATGCCACATTCTTGTAAAAACGCGGCATTTTAGCACTCTCTTGCGACAATCAACAAATCGACCGGGGTTATCTCAGCCCCAGCGCATACTTGAGCACTTGCTGCTTGACCGGGGTATTGATATCCGCCAGCTTGAGCCCGGCGTTACGCAACAGTTTAAGTGGCAGCAGATCGTTACTGAAACCGGCATAGAAGAGATCCATACCTGTCATCATCAACTGATTGTCAAACCAACGCTGCTTTTGGAACCCCTCAAGCACTGTGGCCTTTGACCAGTCTTCGCCCTTCTCCAGCGCCTGGGTGATTGTCGCTATCAAGGCTTCGACGTCTTTAAAGCCCAGGTTAACCCCCTGCCCCGCCAGCGGGTTAATGGTGTGAGCCGCATCCCCCAGGATCACCAGGTTGTCGCGGTAGTATTGCTGCGCATGGCGCCGGGTCAGCGGGAAACTGCCCTTGGCCAACACTTCGAAATGGGGATCCAGCCTATCCGGGAAGTGATTGATGATTGCCTGCTTCAGTTGGCTGTCGCTGAGCTGCATCAAACTGCGAACTTGTTTGGCATCGTCATACCAAACCAAGGACGCATTTTTGCCCGGCAATGGCAGCAAGGAGCGCGGCCCTTGCGGAGTAAACTGTTGCCAGGTCACATCCTGCTCATCGCACTCGGTGGCGATATTGATCAGCATGCAGGACTGGGAATAATCCCAACCACTGATGCCAATTCCGGCCCATTGACGCACTCTGGAGTTGGCACCATCTGCGCCCACCAGCAAACGGGCATCGAACACCCGGCCATCGTCCAGACTCACCTCTATACCCACGCTGGAGCGCACCATGCGCCCGACCCGGGCCGGGCAGCAGAGGGTCAGATTGGGGTAGTTGTCGAATTCCTGCCACAGTGCCAGCTGCACCAAACGGTTTTCCACTATGTGGCCGAGACGCTCGGCCTTGATCTGACTGGCATGGAAACGGGTAATGCAGCCTTCCATTTCCCAGGTTTCCAGGCCACGATAAGCCACATGGCGCATTCCGAGCAGAGTATCGAATGCTCCCAGGCGCTCGAGTAGCGCCTCCGATGCCACACTGATGGCCGAGACCCTGACATCCAGAGGTTGCGAGGCATCGAAGGCCTCGGGTTCAAAGGCCTCCACCAGCGCCACTTCCAGCCCGAGTTTGGCCACCCCCAGCGCCGTCGCCGCGCCCACCATACCGCCACCTATGATGACGATATCCTTGGTCTCATGTTGTTCTGTCACTATGCCTTTCCTGCTGTCTCTCTTCTCTGCCGCCTCGGCCACAGAGTTGTGTTCAATGGTAACTGTTTTGGCTTCAATCATGAGCAAATGTTGCTGCCGGCCCTCCTGAAACACCTGCTTACAAGCCGACACACGAGCCTTGGCAACCTTAGGCTAGCCTCTGAGTGTCCAAGCAGTATCTGTCATGGCAAACACCGCATATGCGGTTATCGACATCAACAAGTGAGGATACCATGTGCAAACTTACCAGCAGCCTGATAGCCGCAGCCCTTGTCGTCCCGGCTGCCTTTACTTCTGGTCATGTTCTGGCCGCCACCACGGCAGACCAGATGGAAGTGATAACTGTAACCTATCGCTCGTCGCTGAATTATGCCCTATATCAACAAATCACGGAAACCATGGCCGGCTTTCATTTGGATGTGTTGGAGGACATCTATGCCCAGGCCCGTGGCAGCAACCTGGAGATGGCCGAGCAGTTCTACCAGCAGCAAAATATTCAGGTGGCCGCCAACCGTTTACCCGCACAGCTTGAAAGGGTATTGCAGCAACCAGAGTAATTCTCAGCCCTGGCGTTCAAAAGCTGGTCAGCGGACTTAACAGCAGGTAAAATGGCGCGCTATTTTTTAAGTGGTTCCGAAGAGCGACGCAAAACTGATGAGTAAAAAACTCCATATTAAAACCTGGGGCTGTCAGATGAATGAGTACGACTCATCCAAGATGGCCGATCTGTTAAACGAATTTCAGGGCTACACCCTGACTGAAGAGGCTGATGAGGCAGATATTCTGCTGCTCAATACCTGTTCTATTCGTGAAAAAGCGCAGGAAAAGGTATTCCATCAGCTGGGCCGCTGGAAAACACTCAAAGACAAGAATCCTGAGCTGATCATTGGCGTGGGTGGTTGTGTGGCTTCGCAGGAAGGCAAGGCGATAAAAGAACGCGCCCAGTGCGTGGATATTATCTTCGGCCCCCAAACCCTGCACCGTCTGCCAGAGATGATCAACCAGGTTCGCAGCGGCGACCAGGCGGTGATTGACGTCAGCTTCCCGGAAATCGAGAAGTTCGACCGTCTGCCCGAGCCCCGCGCCGAAGGCCCCACCGCCTTTGTCTCCATCATGGAAGGCTGCAGCAAGTACTGCTCTTTCTGCGTGGTGCCCTATACCCGCGGCGAGGAAGTCAGCCGACCACTGGATGACATCATCCTGGAAATCGCTCAACTGGCCGAGCAAGGGGTGCGTGAAGTCAACCTGCTGGGGCAAAACGTTAACGCCTATCGCGGCCTGACCCATGATGACGAAATTTGCAGCTTTGCCGAGCTGCTGCGTTATGTGGCCGCCATCGACGGAATCGACCGCATCCGCTTTACCACCAGCCACCCGATAGAGTTCACCCAGGACATTATCGATGTCTATGAAGACACTCCTGAGCTGGTCAGCTTCCTGCACCTGCCGGTGCAATCGGGTTCAGACCGCATTCTGACCCAAATGAAGCGCGGCCATATGGCAATCGAGTACAAGTCGATCATTCGCCGTCTGCGTAAGGCGCGGCCGGATATTCAGATAAGCTCCGACTTTATCATCGGCTTCCCCGGCGAAAGCAAAGAAGATTTTGCCGACACCATGAAGCTGATTGAAGAAGTGGGCTTCGACCACAGCTTCAGCTTTATCTACAGTGCCCGTCCCGGCACCCCGGCGGCCGACTTGCCGGATGATGTGGATATGGAAGAGAAAAAGCAGCGCCTGGCAATCCTGCAGGACAGGATCACCCAACAAGCGCAGCGCTACAGCCGCCAGATGCTGGGCACAGTGCAGCGTATTCTGGTGGAAGGCCCATCGGTCAAGAACCCCATGGAGCTGCGCGGCCGCACCGAAAACAACCGGGTGGTCAACTTCGAAGGCCAGCCCAAGCACATAGGCAGCTTCGTGGATGTGGAAATCGTCGATGTCTACACCAACTCGCTGCGCGGCAAGTTTGTTCGCGGTGAAGATGAGATGGACTTGCGCAAGAGCCTGCGCCCCAGTGATATTCTGGCCAAGCATAATCAGGAAGACACCCTGGGCGTGACTCAGTTCACCCCGTAAGCGCCGAGACTTCCACGGCGGCCCGGCTCTTCGGACCCGGGCCGTTTTATTTTAGGCTCGATTTTCCGTTAGCATTTATGCCTTCACGCTCGTAAACTGATCAAAGATGACATCAACAGGAGTTTTTGTTTGTCTCACAAATTAACCACCATGAATCTGTATCTCGAACCGGCCGACAGCCGCCGTCTGGCGTCTCTGTGTGGTCCGTTCGATGACAATATCAAGCAACTCGAGCGCCGGGTGGGCGTCGAGATAAGCTACCGCAACAACCATTTTCAGATTGTCGGCCAGCCGCGTAACTGCCTCACGGCCAACAACCTGCTGAAACAGCTCTATGTAGAAACCGCGCCGGTAAAAGGCTCGACCCCGGATCTGGAGCCCGAGCAGGTGCATATCGCCATTCAGGAAGCCATTGCCCTGGAAGCCGACGACAGCGGTGCAGAACCCAAAGAGCACTATATCAAGACCCGCAAAGGGGTGATTAAGCCGCGCAATCCCAACCAGACCCAATATGTGGCCAACATAGTGCGCCATGACATCACCTTCGGCATAGGCCCCGCCGGTACCGGCAAGACCTATCTGGCCGTTGCCGCCGCCGTGGATGCGCTGGAGCGTCAAGAGATCCGCCGCATTCTGCTGACCCGCCCTGCGGTGGAAGCCGGTGAGAAGCTGGGCTTCTTGCCCGGCGATCTGAGCCAGAAAGTAGACCCTTACCTCAGGCCTCTGTATGACGCCCTGTTTGAGATGCTCGGGTTTGAGAAGGTCGAGCGACTGATAGAACGCAATGTTATCGAGGTCGCGCCGCTGGCCTATATGCGTGGCCGCACCCTCAACGATGCCTTTATCATTCTCGATGAGAGCCAAAATACCACGGTGGAACAGATGAAGATGTTCCTCACCCGTATCGGCTTCAACTCCAAGGCGGTGATCACAGGTGACATTACCCAGATAGATCTACCGCGCAACGCCAAGTCCGGCCTGCGCCACGCCATCGAAGTACTGAGCGAAGTGGAAGAGATCAGCTTCAACTTCTTCCAGGCCCAGGATGTGGTGCGCCACCCGGTAGTGGCCCGCATAGTGGAAGCCTATGAGGCACACGATCAGCGCCAGCAGGCGGCCAAGGCCCAACGCGACAGCCAATATCAACTGACAGAGGCCGGCGCCCATGAGTCTTGATCTGCAGCTGGACCTGCAACTGGCCACAGAAGCGCAAAATCTGCCATCCCAGAGCGATTTCGAGCTCTGGGCCCGCACTGCCATTGGCAATAGTATGGAGCAGGCCGAGCTGACCATACGTCTGGTGGACAGTGAAGAGAGCCAGCAGTTGAACCGGGACTACCGCGGCAAAGACAAGCCCACCAATGTGCTGTCATTTCCGTTTGAAGCGCCACCGGGAATAACCCTGCCATTACTCGGGGATCTTGTCATTTGCGTTTCAGTCGTTGAAAATGAAGCCCGTGAACAGCATAAACCGCTACAGGCGCACTGGGCACATATGGTTGTGCACGGTTGCCTGCATCTGCTAGGTTATGATCACATCGAAGATGCCGAAGCCGAAGAAATGGAGTCGTTAGAGACCCAACTTATTGAAAGCTTAGGTTTTACTGACCCATACAAGGAGCAATAATTGCCAGGGTTCGCCCTGTCATGAAGAACACTATGAGTGACGATATCCCCCCGAGTACCAGCGCCCATAAGAAAGGCTGGTTTGACCGAGTAAGCCAGTTATTCCAGGGCGAACCTCAAAATCGCGAAGATCTGGTTGAGGTGATCCACGATGCCGAGCAGCGTGAGCTCATCACAGAAGATACCCGCGAGATGATAAAAGGTGTTTTAGAGGTATCTGATTTGCGTGTAAGGGACATAATGATCCCCAGAGCGCAGATTGTCGCCATCCAATTCAATGACTCTGTTGAGGAACTGCTCAACACTGTCATCAACTCTGCTCATTCCCGCTTTCCTGTGGTCAATGAAGACAAAGACCATATCGAAGGCATACTGCTGGCCAAAGATCTGCTGAAGTACGGCTTCAACAACAGTGAAGAACCCTTCTCACTGGAAAAAGTGATCCGCCCGGCCGTTGTAGTGCCCGAGAGCAAGAGAGTGGATGTGCTGCTCAAAGAGTTCCGTTCCCAACGCTACCATATGGCGATTGTGGTCGATGAATACGGTGGTGTTTCCGGCCTGGTCACCATTGAAGATATTCTCGAAGAGATTGTCGGCGATATTGAAGATGAGTTCGATCACGACAACAGCGACGAGTCTGAGATCCGTAAAGCCGGTAACCGGGTTTACATGGTCAAGGCACTGACCGAGATTGAAGATTTCAACGAAACCTTCAACACCCATTTCAGTGATGAAGAGTTCGACACAGTCGGCGGCCTGGTGTCCCACGCCTTCGGTCACCTGCCGGAGCGCAACGAGAAGATCGTCATCGACGGCATTGAATTTAAAGTCATCAGTGCCGATACCCGCCGTTTATTGCAACTCAGGGTGAAACTGCCCGATCCCAACGATACTGAAGACAGTAACGACCAGTGAAGTCCACATTAGCGGCGCTACAACGCCACCCCAAGCTGCGTCTGGTACTGGCCTTTTTGGCCGGTGCCAGTACGGCACTTTCCTTTGCCCCCTACGATCTTTGGCCCATCTACCCGCTGGCGCTGGCCTTTGGCCTTTGGCAAAGTGACAAGCTTTCCCCCAAGGCCAGTTTTGGCTATTGGCTCAGCTTTGGCTTTGGCGCCTTTGCCTTCGGGATCAGCTGGGTGCATGTCAGCATGGACAGATTCGGTGGCTTGCCGCTGATTGCTTCCATAGGCCTGATGGCCCTGTTGGCCCTCTATCTGGCCTTGTATCCGGCGCTGGCCGGTGCCCTGCTGGCCCGACTGGCGCCCAAGCGTCATAACTGGCAACTGCTGGGGCTGTTTCCGGCGCTCTGGACACTGTGTGAATGGTTGCGGGGCTGGGTGCTCACCGGTTTTCCCTGGCTCTGGGGCGGCTATAGCCAAACCTCGGGCCCCTTGAAGCCACTGGCCTCAATGATAGGCACTTTGGGACTCAGTTTTACGGTGGCGCTGCTGGCAGCAAGCCTGGTGCTGCTACTCAAACGCCGCTGGCTCAGCCTGGTGGTGAACTCGGCGCTACTGGCCCTGCTCGTATGGCAGGCGCCGCGATTTTCAACGGTTGAGCGCACCGGCGAGACCCTCAGCGTGGCGCTGGTGCAGGGCAATATTCCCCAAAGCATGAAGTGGGATCCGGACGCGCTCTGGCCGACTATGCTCAAATATATGGATCTCTCCCGCCCGCATCTGGACAGAGACTTGGTGATCTGGCCCGAGGCAGCGATACCGGCCCCGGAAAGCATGGTGGCAGAGTTTCTCGACAACGCCAACAAAGTTGCCAATCTGCGGGATGCCGCCATCATCACAGGTATCATCAGCCAGCGAAATGGCGACTTCTACAACTCGCTGATCGTGCTGGGGAATCATCATCAGAAACAGCAGGAGAACGCCGACTATAGCGCAGCTGGCAACAACCAGTTCCGCAAGCATCACCTGCTGCCCATAGGCGAGTTTGTACCCATGGAGTCGCTGCTGCGGCCGCTGGCGCCCTTTTTCAACCTGCCCATGTCCTCGTTTGCCAGAGGCAGTTATCAGCAAAACAACCTGACGGCGCTGGGTCATACGCTGGCACCGGCTATCTGTTATGAAATCGCTTTCCCCGAGCAACTCAGGGCCAATGTCGCCGAGGATACCCAGGTGTTGCTGACCGTCTCCAACGATGCCTGGTTCGGTGAGTCCAATGGCCCACTGCAACACATGGAGATAGCCCAGATGCGCTCGGCCGAGTTGGGTCGGCCTCTGCTGCGGGCCACCAACAATGGCGTCACCGCCGTGGTGGATGAATTTGGCAATATCAGTGCCAAACTACCGCAGTTTGTCGAGGGCGTGCTCACGGCTGAAGTGCCGCTGGTCGAGGGCCAGACCCTGTTCAGCCGGGTCGGTCAATGGCCGGTACTGGGGCTGAGTGGCTTGCTGCTGCTTTTGGGGCTGTTGTATTGCCCCAAACGGCGAAAGAGCGATAAAAGCTAAAACCAACCAATTGATTTTTATCTAATTGATAAAATATTAATGGATACATAAGTATTTCTTAAGACTGCTTTTCTAGGCTCTGGATACTGGTTAACAGATCCGGAGTATCTCTATGGTCAAGCAGTTTCCCCTGTCTGCCCTGGAAAAGGACGTCCCAAGCTCTGCCAACCCACCTCATTCGCTTCCCGAGTGTCGCCTGTTCCATGAGCAGGCAGAGGGCCGCACTGAGGTCGAAGGCTATATCGCCGCAAAGTACTTTCAGGTGCATGGTGCCAAGCTCAAGGAATTTTTGCCTTTCTTACTGCAGCTGAGCATGAAGGGGCAGCCTCAGGGTGCCTTCGGACTCAGAGCCGGTTGTTACCACCCCTTGTTTCTGGAGCAATATCTCAAGGATCCCATAGAGCAGCAAGTGGCGCTGCTAACCAAACGCCCGGTGGACAGGGCTTCCTTGGTAGAGGTGGGCAATCTGGCACTCACCAACAAGAGTTCAGGGCCACTGCTGCTGGTACTGCTTGCAGCTACTCTGGCCAGAGCCGGTTTTGAGTATATGGTCTTTACCGTCACAGAGCAGGTAGAGGCGCTGATGAAACTGCTGGGCTTTTCGCCCATGCAGCTGTGCAGCGCCGATCCTGAGCGACTGGAAGGTGACAGCGCCATCTGGGGCAATTACTACCGCAACAACCCCAGAGTCATGATTGGCGATCTGCGCCTCGCCCAAGAGGTGATAGAAACCAGTCCCCGCTTGAGACGACTGGCACAAAGGCACGAATCGGATATCAACTCCATGGCGGCCGAATTGGCTTATGCCAGGACCCGGGAGCCAAACCTATGACTCCATCGCCCCCATTAAGCCAAGCCAATACCTCTGAGTCAGGCGCCGGAACAAACCTTGATTGGGATGTTCTAGGCAAACTCAACGGCGAAGATCAGTCCATTGCCCTTATCGATGCTGAACGGCAACTCAGCTACCTTGAACTGAAAACAGAAATCCGCCGCTACAGTGACTTCCTCAAACGCCTGAATATCCGTAGCCTGGCACTGCATGCCGACAACAGTGTGCAGTGGGCAATACTGGATCTCGCCTGCCAGCAGGCGGGAGTTCTTTGCCTGCCCTTGCCGCTGTTTTTCTCCCAAGATCAGTTGGCAAGCTGCCTTGAACAAACCTCGGTTGAGCTGGTGCTGAGCGAAAGCCCACAAATTCAGCCTTGTTTGCCAAAGGGCTTCGCGCCTTACCAAGGTCTCAGTGAACTGGGCTGCAATCTACACGGCTGGCATTTATACCACAGGCAGTTATCCGACGAGCAGCTATCTGACGGACAGCTCTGCTACGGACATCCGGGTCAACAGAGCACTTGCGCCGAGAAAACGGCGGCTTTTCCGCAAGTCCCTCAGGGCACAGCCAAAATCACCTTTACCTCAGGCTCTACCGGTAATCCCAAGGGGGTGTGTCTCAGCAGCGAGCATCAATGGCGGGTGGCCGAATCGCTTGCCACAGTCACGGCCATGCCCTGTCCTCGGCATCTTTGTCTGTTGCCCTTGAGCACCTTGCTGGAAAACATCGCCGGTATCTACAGCCCCTTGCTGTGCGGCGGCACTGTGCTGCTGCCCTCGGATAAAGCACGCGGCATGCACGGCAGCTCAAGACTCGACAGCCGGGCGCTGCTGCAGACCATAAGCCAAGCGCAGCCGAGCAGCATGATCCTCATTCCTCAGTTGCTGACACTGCTGGTCGGTGCCTGTGAACAAGGTTGGCAAGCGCCGGACTCACTGCGCTTTGTCGCCGTCGGTGGCGGCAAGGTCGCCCCCGAGTTGCTGCTGCGGGCCAGGGAGCTTGGATTGCCGGTTTATGAGGGTTACGGCCTGTCGGAATGTGGCTCTGTCGTGGCGCTCAACACCCCGGATAAAGACACTCCCGGCTTTGCCGGCACTGTGTTGCCTCACTGCAAAGTCACCATTCGCGGCGGCGAAATCCATGTCGGCGGCGCCAGTCACCTGGGGTATCTCGGCCAACCCGAGACTTGGGGCCAGGGAGAAATCGCCACCGGCGACCTTGGCCAACTCGATAAAGGTGTGCTCGCCATTAACGGGCGCCGCAAGCATCTGCTTATCAGCTCCTTTGGCCGCAATATCAGCCCTGAGTGGGTGGAGTCGGCGCTGATGGCCAAACCGCTGCTGAGTCAGTGTATGGTGCTTGGCGACGCCAAACCCTGGCTCAGCGCGCTGCTGTGCGCTCCGCTCCAAGTCAGCAATGAACAGCTCCAGGTCTGGCTGGATGCGGTCAATGCCACACTGCCCGACTACGCCAGGATCAAACGCTGGATAAGACTGAATGAAACCGAGCTCAAGCCTCACACCACAGCCAATGGCAGGGTCAAGCGCGCCTCACTACTGAGCGCCCTGGCCGCTCAAATAGAACAGCTCTATCTATCTGAAACCCCATATATTGAGGGAGCCCTATAATGAATTTCTACGACCAATTACAACAAGCAACCCAGAGCGGCCGCGAGTATCTGCTGGCCAGTCCTATCATAGGCAAATGCCTGCAAGGAGAGATAAGCCTGGAGGAATATGTCGCCTTCCTGCACCAGGCCTATCACCATGTGAAGCACACTTCGCCGCTGCTCATGGCCACAGGCGCCAGACTGCCGGAAAGCAAGGAATGGCTCAGGGTGGCGGTAGCCGAGTATATCGAAGAGGAGCAAGGCCACCAGGAGTGGATCCTCAATGACATAGCCGCCTGCGGTTTTGACAAGGAAAAGGCCAGACGCAGCACGCCGCTGTTTGCCACAGAGGTCATGGTGGCTTACGCCTACGACATGGTGAATCGGGTAAGTCCGCTGGGCTTTTTCGGCATGGTCAATGTACTGGAAGGCACCAGCATTAATCTGGCGCTGCTGGCAGCCGAGAAAGTGCAATCGCGCCTGGGGCTGCCGGATTCGGCCTTCAGTTATCTCAAGTCTCACGGCGAACTGGATAAGCAACATATCCATTTCTTTGAGGGGCTGATGAACCGGATTGAGGATCCCGAAGAACAGGCCTTGATCATTCACGCAGCCAACAACTTCTACCGCCTCTACGGCAACATCTTCCGCGAGCTGGCGCCGGCCCAGGCCTTGGCGCTGGCCTCCTGAAAACGGTGACCAATATGGAACTCAAACATCTGAATGTCATCATCACAGGCGCCAGTGGCGGCATCGGCAGCGCCATCGCCAGGGCGCTGGCCGCCAAAGGCGCCAGACTGCTGCTCTGCGGCCGGGATCAAGCCAAGCTCGATGCCCTGAAACAGAGCCTTGCCGGGGAGCATCACACCTTAAGCGCCGATCTGAGCTGCAGTGGCGGTCAATGTCAGCTGCGCCAAGCCGCCGGAGTGTTCAGCCCCAAGGTGTTAATCAACTGCCTCGGGGTCAATCAACTCAGCATGTTGGAAGCCAGCGACACCTGTGATACCCGCGCCATGATGGCGGTGAACCTGGAGGCGCCCATCAACTGTTGCCGCACCCTGCTGCCCTTGCTCAAACGCCAGTCCGAGGCCGCCATCATCAATGTCGGTTCCATTCTCGGCAGCATAGGCTACCCGGGTTCCAGCCTTTACTGCGCCAGCAAGTTTGGCCTCAGGGGTTTTACCGAAGCACTGGAGCGGGAGTTGGCCGACAGCAAGATTAAGGTGCTCTATTTCGCCCCCAGAGCCACGGATACCGAACTCAATACAGAATCGATGCGCCAGCTCAATTCAGCGCTCGGCAACCGTCAGGACAGCCCTGAGTGGGTGGCCGACATCCTCTGCCGCGATCTGGCCGATAATCGCCGGGGCCGCCGCTTTATCGGTTGGCCGGAAAAGCTGTTTGTGCGGATAAACGCCCTGCTGCCCGGCCTGGTTAACAATGATACCCGCAAGAAACTGCCACTTATCCGCCAGTTTTGCCAAAGGGCCATGCCAATACAAGACACGGCCAACCCCATCACCGAAGGAGAGAAACATGAAGCCATTTAAACTCTTGTGCCTGAGCGCAGCGCTGCTGGTGAGTCCTTCGCTCTGGGCCGATGACGCCAGCGATCTGGCCGTCAAACAGCTGCAACACGACTGGGCCATCAACAACTATCAACTCAGCGGCGACGAGCAGGAAAAAGCCTTTGTCAAACTGCTGAAGCTGGCGGATGAGTCGGTGCAGTCCCACCCCCAAAGTACAGGCGTGCGCATCTGGCACGGGATTATCAACTCTACCTATGCCGGGGTCAGCGGCGGCCTCGGTGCCCTCAAATATGCCAAACGGGCTCGCAGTGATTTCGAGCAGGCGCTTAAGCAAGATCCCACCGCGCTCAAGGGCTCGGCCTACACCAGTCTTGGGGTGCTTTACTACAAGGTGCCCGGCTGGCCGCTGGGCTTTGGGGACGATGACAAGGCCGAGGAGTTGCTGAAACAGGCGTTGGAGCTCAACCCCGATGGTATAGACAGCAACTACTTCTACGGCGACTTCCTGCTGGAAGAGGACAGGTATGACGAAGCCCTGCCTTTCCTGCAAAAGGCGCTCGAAGCCGCCCCAAGGCCAGGGCGCGAGCTGGCAGATGCGGGTCGCAAGCAGGAAATCAAGGCAGCACTCGCCAAAATCGCCGCCTATCGCGATAACAGTTGATCAAAACCCGTGTTGAGAAACGGCACATCTGCAGCTAAAACCTGTCAGTCTCAGTTTCAAACGGCATCAACAATATAGAAAACGCAGGCCGAAGCCTGCGTTTTTATATCTGTGCGTTTAAGGGTTTTTCCTTGAGCTCCAAGCCATTGAAAGCCGGAACATCTATGACTCAGGGCGCCAGCGCTTCACGGGTAAATTCCGAGTGGTCACACTCGGGGCAGTCTGGAATAACGCCTGGGAACTCAAAGTCCATCTCATGGCCGCAGTTGCTGCAGACCATCTTGCCCTGACTGACGATATCGCCGCTCTGATAATAACCATGGTGTTTGAACTCATGGGCCAGTTCGTGCCACTCCACCTGGCTGCGGTCACTGATTTCGCCCAGCCAATGCCAGAGGGTATTTTCCAGTGTCAACATAGTGGGGCTGTAACTGATGTCATCCTCCGTTTGGCTCTGGATATAACTGGCGATATCCCGCTTGAGGAACTCCTCGACCAGAGACAGCTCGGCCTCACCGGCCTGCTGCTTGATGGCCAAATACTCTTTCCCTTCCTTGATAGAGTTAAATAAGCTCTTAACTGTCAATGAGTTATCTTGGTTATACTGTTGTTTGACTCTGTCAATCAAGGCCTGATACAGCGCCAGTAACTCCGTACTTCTCTCACTCATGGCCAATACTCCTTTAAGACGAACCTTTCTTAATGACTCACTTCTGGTTTATTCTATGCAGATCTAAACGGCGCAGTATAGTGCGCATGTCAAAATAATGGGCGGCATTGCCGAAAAACCTGATGCAAGAGCAATATAATCCCTCAGAAATCGAAGCCAAAGTGCAAACGCACTGGGCAGAAAAGAAAACTTTTGAAGTCACCGAAGATCCGAGTAAAGAGAAGTTCTACTGCCTCTCTATGTTCCCCTATCCTTCAGGTCGGCTGCATATGGGACACGTGCGTAACTACACCATAGGTGACGTAGTTTCCCGTTTCCAGCGTCTGCAGGGTAAAAATGTGCTTCAGCCCATCGGCTGGGATGCCTTCGGTCTGCCGGCAGAAAATGCCGCGATCAAGAACGCCACTGCGCCGGCGCCTTGGACCTATGAAAACATAGATTACATGAAGAACCAGCTGAAAATGCTGGGTTTCGGCTACGACTGGAGCCGTGAAATTGCCACCTGTACCCCGGAATACTATCGCTGGGAACAGTGGTTCTTCACCAAACTGTATGAAAAAGGCTTGGTGTACAAGAAAACAGCTTCGGTCAACTGGTGCCCCAATGACCAGACTGTACTGGCCAACGAGCAGGTTATCGATGGTTGCTGCTGGCGCTGCGACACTGTGGTTGAGCAGAAAGAGATCCCTCAGTGGTTTATCAAGATCACTCAGTACGCCGAAGAGCTGCTGAATGATATCGATACCCTCGAAGGTTGGCCTGAGCAGGTCAAGACCATGCAGCGTAACTGGATTGGTCGCTCCGAAGGGGTCGAGATGACCTTCAAGGTGGCCGGTTCTGACGATAGCTTCGACATCTACACCACACGTCCGGATACAGTGATGGGCGTGACCTATGTGGCCATTGCCGCCGGTCACCCGCTGGCCGAGAAAGCCGCCGCCAACAACCCGGCGCTGGCAGCCTTTGTTGAAGAGTGCAAGCAGAGCACCGCCTCCGAGGCCGAGCTGGCCACCATGGAGAAAAAAGGTGTCGATACCGGCCTCAAGGCGATCCACCCGCTGACAGGCGAAGAAGTCCCGGTTTGGGCCGCCAACTTTGTCCTGATGAACTATGGTACCGGCGCCGTGATGTCGGTTCCCGGCCACGACCAGCGTGACTATGAGTTCGCCACCAAGTATGGCCTGGCTATCAAAGGCGTGATTAAGCCTGCCGATGGCGAGCTGGATATCTCTGAAGCCGCTTACACTGAAAAAGGCATACTGTTCAACTCAGGTGAGTTCGATGGTCTGGACTTTGAAGCCGCCTTCAACGCCATCGCCGACAAGCTGAGTGCCGAAGGCAAAGGCAAGCGCCAGGTTAATTTCCGTCTGCGCGACTGGGGCGTCAGCCGCCAGCGCTACTGGGGCGCACCTATCCCTATGGTGACTCTGGAAGACGGCACTGTGATGCCTACGCCGGAAGAACAACTGCCGGTCATTCTGCCGGAAGATGTGGTCATGGATGGGGTCCAAAGCCCAATCAAGGCCGATAAAGAGTGGGCCAAGACCACAGTCAACGGCCAAAATGCCCTGCGCGAAACCGACACCTTCGACACCTTTATGGAGTCCAGCTGGTACTATGCCCGCTACTGCTCGCCCAAGGCCGATCAGATGCTGGATCCAGCCAAGGCCGACTACTGGCTGCCGGTAGATCAATACATAGGCGGTATCGAACACGCCTGTATGCACCTGTTGTACTTCCGTTTCTTCCACAAACTGTTGCGTGATGCCGGTTTGGTTAACTCCAATGAACCTGCCAAGCGTCTGTTGACTCAAGGCATGGTACTGGCCGATGCCTTCTACTACAGCAACGAGAAGGGCGCCCGCGTTTGGGTATCGCCACTGGAAGTGACTGTGGTTGAGAAAGACGACAAGGGTCGGATCCTCAAGGCCGTGGACAATGAAGGCCATGAGCTGACTTACACCGGCATGAGCAAGATGTCCAAGTCGAAAAACAACGGCATCGATCCGCAAGTGATGGTGGAGAAGTACGGCGCCGATACTGTGCGACTGTTCATGATGTTTGCCTCACCACCGGAGCTGACATTGGAATGGCAGGAGTCCGGCGTGGAAGGCGCCCACCGCTTTATCAAGCGTCTGTGGAAACTGGCCCATGACCATATCGCCAAAGGCGCGGCTCCAGCGCTGGATATAGCGGCACTGACCGGCGAGCAGAAAACGCTGCGCCGCGAACTGCACAAGACCATAGCCAAGGTGACCGACGATATCGGCCGCCGCCAGATGTTCAACACCGCCATTGCCGCCGTGATGGAACTGATGAACGCGCTGCAGAAGGCTCCGCAGGAAACCGAGCAGGACAGAGCCCTGATGGCCGAAGCCCTGTCTGCCGTGGTGCGTCTCTTGTACCCCATCACCCCACACCTGAGCTTCAACCTGTGGCAGGAGCTGGGCATGGAAGGCGATATCGAGTCAGCCAGCTGGCCTGAAACCGACGAATCTGCACTGGTCGAAGACAGCAAGCTGATCGTGGTGCAGGTCAACGGTAAGCTCAGAGCCAAGATCACTGTGGCGGCCGATGCTGCCAAGGAAGAGGTCGAAGCCCTGGGTCTGGCCGATGAACAGGTGATCAAGCACACCGAAGGCAAGACCATCCGCAAGGTGATCTATGTTCCAGGTAAACTGCTGAACATAGTCGCCAACTGAGAAAAAACAGGACATCCATGCTGAAACTATCTTTAAGCGTGAAGCAGTTGATGTTCGCCCTGCTGGCACTGGTCGTTATGACCAGTGCCGGTTGCGGCTTTCAACTTCAGGGAAGTTATTCCATTCCGCCCGAGCTCAGCAAGCTGAGCCTTGAGAGCAGCGACAAATACAGCGAACTGAGCCGCCTGGTGCGTGAACGCCTGCGTCTCAACAATGTCGGCATAGAGGAACCCGCCAAGGGTATTCCCCGGCTGGTGCTGCTGAGCGACACTCTGGAGCGCTCAACCTTGTCGCTCTACCCCACAGGCAACGTCGCCGAATATGAACTCATCTACCATGTGCGTTTTGCCGTGTCTCTGCCGGGCAAGGAAGCACAACCTTTTGATGTGGAAATCCGCCGCGATTATCTCGACGACCCCCGCACCGCGCTGGCCAAGAGCCGGGAGATGGAGTTGCTGGTCAAAGAGATGCGCATTCAAGCTGCCGATAACATCATCCAGACTCTGGCCGCCATTGAGGTGAACTGATGCGGGTCTATCCGGATCAGTTACACCGGCAGTTGTCGCCGCTGAAATCCTGCTATCTGCTGCTGGGCGACGATCCCTATCTGCTGGACAGCAGCAAGCGGCAAATCCTGGCTGCCGCCCGCAGCCAAGGCTTTGAAGAAAGGTTGCAACTGACTCAGGAAGCTAACTTCAACTGGCAGGATCTCGCCAACGAATGGCACGCCATGAGCCTGTTTGCCAGTCGCAGAATCATAGAACTCAACCTGCCCCAGGCCAAGCCGGGTGCAGATGGCGGCGCCATGCTGCAAAGCCTTATTGCTGAACAAAACCCGGATATAGTGTTGATCATCGACGGCCCCAAGCTTGGCCGCGATCAGCAAAACAGCAAGTGGTTCAAAGCCCTGGACAGCCAAGGTCTTTATGTTCCTTGCGCCACACCCGAAGGGGCCCAGTTCCAGCGCTGGCTCGACGGCCGTATTCAATACTATCGGCTCAATCTCAAAAACGATGCCAGAGCCATGCTGTATGCCCTTTACGAAGGCAATCTGCTGGCGGCCGATCAGGCGATGCAACTGCTGCAGCTGCTGGCCGGTGCCCGTCCTGTAGACAGCGAAGAGCTGAGCCGCTACTTCGAAGATCAATCCCGCTTCAGCGTGTTCCAATTGACCGATGCCCTGCTGGCTAACCAACAGGATAAGGCCCAGCATATCCTCGCCCAGCTCAAGGCCGAAGAAACCGCCATGCCCATTATCCATTGGGCGCTGCAAAAAGAGCTGACCTTGCTGCTGACGCTGCAATCGGCCCGCAGTCAGGGCGAGAGCCTCAATAGCCTGTTCGGCAAGCATAGAATTTGGGACAAGCGCAAGCCGCTCTATCAGGGCGCCCTCACCCGGCTGAGCCTGGAAGCCATAGAGTCCATGCTGGCTATCGCCTCCAAGCTGGAGCTGGCACTGAAACAACAAGGCCAGGAAAACTGGACCGGCCTGTCCCATCTGTGTTTGCTGTTCGATCCCAAGGCGGCGCGCCACCTTGGCCATATTGAGTTCGACTGAGGAGGCAGGATGCGTATCGGGCTGATGGGCGGTACTTTCGACCCAGTTCACTATGGTCACCTCAAACCCGCGGCCGAAGTCAAAGCCCGGCTAGAGCTGGATAAGCTCTGGTTGCTGCCGAACCATATTCCGCCGCACAAAGCCAAGGCCACCGCCAGCAGCGAGCAGCGCCTGGCCATGCTTAAACTGGCCTGCGACGAGTTCCCCGATATGGACATTTGCGATATCGAGCTCAAGCGCAATGCCCCCTCCTATAGCGTCGCGACGCTGGAAGCGCTGCAGCAAGCTTTCCCTGGCGCCGAATTTCAATTCATCATGGGTACAGATTCCTTGCTGTCGCTACCGAGCTGGCATCAATGGCAGCGGCTGTTTTCCCTGTGTAACCTGGTGGTTTGCCAGCGCCCGGACTGGCACCTGCCAAAGGACGCCGAAATCCAAACCGAACTGGCCCAAAGAGGCTGCTCGGTCACCCAGGCCTTGGCAGCGAGGGACAAGGGCCAACATCAAAGCGGCAAAATCATCAGCCTCCCGGTCGAGCCGCAGCCCTTTTCCTCCACGGCTATTCGCCGCGCCATCGCCGCCGGTGACATTAATGCCTGCCGCGCCGCCATGCCCAAAGCCGTGCTCGAGTATATAGTTGCAAACCGCCTCTATCTTGGCGGTTAACTGCGGTGGATGGGCGATAAATGCTATGGGACTTGCCCGCCAGCGCTGATATACTACTGCGCTTGATCAAAAACATGAGAGGATCTTCAGCGTGCAAGGCACAGAACTGAAACAATTTGTTGTCGACAAGGTCGATGATCTCAAGGCTCGGGACATAGTCGTGCTGGATGTCAGCAAAAAGTCCAACGTGACCGACTTTATGGTTATCTGCTCAGGCACATCCAAGACCCATGTTCGCGCCATTGCTGAAAATGTGGTTGCCGAAGCCAAGCAAGCCGGCATGCAACCTCAGGGCGTAGAAGGCCGCGACAGCAGCGACTGGGTTCTGGTGGATCTGGGTGATGTGATTCTGCATGTGATGCAGGAACAAACCCGCGAACATTACCAGTTGGAAAAACTCTGGTCTGACGCCAACGCCTGATGAAACTGCAACTCGTTGCCGTAGGCACCAAAATGCCGGACTGGGTCAGCAAGGGTTTCGCCGAGTACCAGCGCCGCTTCCCCAGGGACATGGCGCTGGAGCTGGTTGAAATTCCTGCCGGCAAGCGGGGCAAGAATGCCGATATCGCCCGTATTCTGCAAAAAGAGGGCGAAGCTATGTTGGCCGCGATCCCCAAGGGCAACCATATCGTCACTCTGGATCTGCCGGGCAAGAACTGGACCACTCCGGAACTCGCCTCTGCCATGGAAAAATGGCAGCTCGATGGCCGGGATGTCAGCCTGCTGATAGGCGGCCCGGAAGGCTTGGCTCCCGCCTGTAAACAAGCCGCCAGCCAAAGCTGGTGTCTGTCGGCCCTGACCCTGCCCCACCCCTTGGTGAGAGTCGTGGTGGCCGAGAGTCTTTACCGGGCCTGGAGCATCAACAACAATCATCCCTACCACAGGGAATAAGGCACCCAAGAGCCACTTGCATTAGCTGACTTTGCATTAACAGTTTGAACCGGAGAGAATCCATTGCCGCGTAGAAAGCGAATAACCATGCATGATCACGCCGCCGAGGCGGCACTGTTCAAACGCCGGGCGCTGTTTACCTTTGTCTGCGTGGTCGCTTTGCTCAGCCTGTTGCTAGGCAACCTCTACTATCTGCAGGTGGTGTCTTTCAAAGACTACGAAACCCGCTCCAATGATAACCGTATCCGAGTGGTACCGCTGGCACCCAGCCGCGGCCTGATCTATGACCGTAACGGCAAGCTGCTGGCAGAGAACCTGCCCTTCTACACCCTGGAAGTGATCCCGGAGAAGGTGAAGAACATGCAGCAGACGCTGGATGAACTCTCAACCGTTATCGACCTCAGTCAGGATGAGCGCGACAGCTTCACCGAGTCACTGAAATATCACCGCCGTTTCAAGCCGTTGCCGCTCAAGACCCGGCTGACGGAAGACGAGGTGGCCCTGTTCAGTGTTAACCAACACAGGTTCGATGGTTTCTATGTCGATGCCGGTCTTAAACGCCACTACCCCTACAGCAGCCTGCTGACCCATGTGCTGGGCTATGTCGGCAAAATCAACTCCAGGGACAGAGACGCGCTGGAACGCTCCGGCAGTTGGAAAAACTATGCCGCCACCAAGGACATAGGCAAACAGGGGATAGAAAAGTTCTATGAGAGCCTGCTCCACGGCTTGCCCGGGCATCTGGAGGAAGAGGTCAATAACCTGGGACGCAGTGTTCGCACCCTCAAGGTGACCCAGCCCGAGCCAGGACAGGATATATACCTGACACTGGATCTGCAGCTGCAGCAAAAGGCCACCGAGCTACTGGATGGCCGCCGCGGCTCAATCGTGGCAATAGACCCAAGAGACGGCGGGATTCTGGCCATGGTCTCCAGCCCCAGCTATGACCCGAACCAGTTTGTGCACGGGATCAGTTCCAAGGCATACAGCGAGCTGCTCAACAGCCGCTCACGCCCCTTGATTAACCGCGCAACCCAAGGGCAATATGCCCCGGCCTCCACGGTCAAACCACATCTGGCACTCCTGGGGCTGGAAGATCAAACCATTAGCGAGAAGACCCGCATCTGGGATCCCGGCTTCTGGCAGATCCCTGGGGTCGATCGTAAATACCGCGACTGGAAACGCTGGGGGCATGGCTGGGTGGATGTCTATGACTCCATAGTCCACTCCTGCGATACCTTCTACTACGACATGGCCTACAAGGTGGGCATCGACAAGATTTCCGGCTTTATGGATCAGTTCGGCTTCGGTCAAAATACCGGGGTGGATATCTTCGAAGAGTCTGCCGGGGTAATGCCATCGAGGGACTGGAAACGCCTCAAGTACAACCAACCCTGGTACATAGGCGACACCATCTCGGTCGGGATTGGCCAGGGTTACTGGACCACCACGCCGTTGCAGCTGGCCAATGCCACTGCCATTTTGGCCAACCGCGGTAAACGCTTTACTCCGCACCTACTCAAGGCCATCAAGGACAACACAGCCCGCATCGAGACGCCGGTGGATGAAAGGCCACCGATAGTGCTGAAAAACAAAAACAACTGGGAGATCATCAACGAGGCCATGCGCCGCACCGCGCAGAAGAGTCGCTTCACTGATGCCAGTTATACCGCGGCGATGAAGACAGGTACCGCCCAGGTCTTCAGCGTTGCCGAAGATGAGAAGTATGATGCGGACACCATTGACGAGCATCTGCGCGACAACGCGCTGATCATCGCCTATGCCCCCTACGAAAATCCGAAAATAGTGCTGGCGGTGGTACTGGAAAACGCCGGTTGGGGTGGCGCCAACGCCGGGCCGGTTGCCCGGGCCATGCTGGATGAATATCTGCTACGGGATACCTGGGAGTTGAAACATGAGCCACAGCCGTAAACCCAATATCTGGCAGAAGATGCATATCGATCTGCCGCTGCTGCTCGGCATCCTGGGCCTGATGGGCTTTGGCCTGTTCGTCATCTATTCTGCCAGCGGTGAAGACCTGGCCATGATGGAGCGGCAGCTATTCCGTATGGGGCTGTCCCTTGGGCTGATGCTGTTTATCGCCCAGATTAACCCCGAGGTGTTTCGCCGTTGGGCTCTGCCCATCTATATTGCCGGGGTCGCCCTGCTGCTGGGGGTGCATTTCTTCGGTGAGATCAACAAGGGCGCCCAACGCTGGCTCAATCTGGGCTTTATGGAGTTTCAGCCGTCTGAGCTGATGAAACTGGCCTTCCCGATCACCATGGCCTGGTTTATCTCCAAGTTTCCTTTGCCGCCGAAGAAGCGTTATCTGGCCGGTGCCGGGGTGATTTTGCTGATCCCCACTCTGCTTATCGCCAAACAGCCGGATCTCGGCACCTCAATTCTGGTGGCCGCCTCGGGGATCTTTGTACTGTTTCTCTCCGGCATGAGCTGGGCCATTGTCGGCGGTTTTATCGCCGCCGTGTTGGCGCTGCTGCCGATTCTGTGGTTCTTTTTGATGCACGACTACCAGCGCAATCGAGTGATGACCTTGCTGGATCCCGAGGCCGATCCGCTCGGTACCGGCTACCACATCATTCAGTCCAAGATTGCCATAGGTTCAGGCGGACTCTGGGGCAAGGGCTGGCTCGATGGTACTCAGTCGCAGCTGGAGTTTTTGCCGGAGCGCCACACCGACTTTATATTCGCCGTGATCGGTGAGGAGTTTGGCCTTATCGGCAGTCTGCTGCTGTTGGCACTCTATCTCTATGTAATCGGCCGCGGCCTGGTGATCGCCTCCAGGGCTCAAACCAGCTTTGCCCGCTTGCTGGCCGGCTCGCTGACCCTCACCTTCTTCGTTTATGTGTTTGTGAATATCGGCATGGTGTCCGGTATTTTGCCCGTAGTGGGAGTCCCGCTGCCGCTGATAAGTTATGGCGGCACCTCTATGCTGACATTGATGGCCGCTTTTGGCATTCTAATGAGTATTCACACCCATAGACGCTTCATCGACAGATAGGAACGCCTTACATGCCGACATTCAAAAAGCTGCTCGCACCTCTGGGCCTACTGCTGAGTCTCAACCTCAGCGCCTGCGCCACCGCCGAGGTGCCCTCTCCCGAGCAGCTCAAGCAGGATTTTATCAAACAGCAACAGAGCCAGGGCTTTAGCCAGCAAGAAGTCGAAAGCTTCCTCGCCTCGGCCCAGAAAAACCAGGCGGTATTGGATGCCATCTCCAGTCCTTGGGAGGCCAAACCCTGGCATCAGTACTACCCCATTTTTCTGACCGAAAAACGCCTCGAAGCCGGGCTGAATTTCTGGCAGCAGCACGAACAGACAATAGCGCGCGCTGCCAAGACCTATGGCGTGGATCCGCAAATCATAGTGGCCATTATCGGTATTGAAACCTTCTACGGCGGTTACATGGGCAAATACCCGGTGATCGATGCCCTCTATACCCTGGGGTTCTACTACCCACCACGGGCGACTTTCTTTCGCGGCGAATTTGCCAAGCTGATGACGCTGCTTAAAGAGGAGCAACTCAATAAGGAAACGCTCCTGGGCTCCTACGCCGGCGCCATGGGCTATGGCCAGTTTATTCCCTCAAGCTATCTGGCCTACGCCGTCGACTTTGACGGTGACGGCAAGCGGGATCTGCTGGGCAGTGTCGACGATGCCATAGGCTCAGTAGCCAACTATTTTCACCGTCACGGCTGGAAAGCCGGTGAACCGGTGGCGCTGGAACTGAGCACCTCAGCCACGCCCAAGGCCAAGGTCTGGAAGGGAGAAAAGCTCAATTACCAAGTGGCCGATATCCTCTCTCCCGAGGTGGCACTGAAGGAAAACCGGGATCTGGATGCCAGCCAAAAAGCGCTGCTTATCGAGCTGGAACAGGCCGATGCCAAAGACTATTGGCTGGGGCTGAACAACTTCTATGTGATCACCCGTTACAATCGCAGCCCGCTGTATGCCATGGCGGTTTATCAATTCAGTGAACAACTCAAAGCCCACCATGACAAGACTTAAACTATTGCTGCCACTGACCGCCTCGATTCTGCTGGCCGCCTGTGCCGGCAACTCGGGCCGTTACACCATGAAAGATGATAGGCCTCCGGCCGATGCCCCGGATGTCTCCAAGGTGGAAGATGCCCATCCCAGGTTCGAACCCTACAGTAAACAGGGCAACAAGGATTACCAGGTCAGAGGCAAATCCTACCAGGTGATGCCGTCCGGCAAGGGGTACAAGGTTGAGGGGCTGGCATCCTGGTATGGCGCCAAGTTTCACGGCCATCTTACCTCCAACGGTGAAACCTATGACATGTACTCCATGTCGGCGGCGCACAAGACATTGCCACTGCCCAGCTATGTCAGGGTCACCAATTTGGCCAACAACAAGAGCGTGGTAGTCAGGGTCAATGACCGTGGTCCCTTTCACCCCGACCGAGTGATAGATCTGTCCTACGCCGCGGCTTACCGGCTGGACATGCTGAAGACAGGCACCGCCAGGGTGAGGCTGGAAGTCCTGTTTGAGGACAGCGAAGAGAGCCAGACCATGGCCGAGCTTCGCAGCGACAATTTGCACTATGTGCAGGTGATGGCATCCGGCTCGCGCGAGCGTCTGCTTGAGTTGGCTTCAGAGCTTGAAAACAAGTATCAGGTCAAGAGCCGGATTACCGATGCCAAGCCGGTATACAGGCTGCAACTCGGCCCGGTCAGCCATGAAGGTATTGCCGCCAAATTGCTGGAAAAGCTGAAGCAGGAAGGCTTCCCGAGCAGCTATATGGTGACTGAACCAAAATCATAAGCGTTCAAAATTCCACCATATTTTTAACTAATTAAGGAACCTTAACTGAAATCTCCGGTCGACTAATGTTATACTCGCTGCGAATTTCAGCATATTTTCCGACTCCAACCAGAAGACGTATTCAGGTAATGATGAATTTTGTAAAAAGTCCCGCGAAAGCCTTTCTGTTGTTCGCCTGTGCCTCAGTTTCCGCCGCACAGGCCAACAATGCCCCGATAGTCGTCCCAGATGCACCGGATGTTGCCGCCAAGGCCTATGTCTTGATGGATTACAACTCAGGGCGCTTACTGGCGGAAAATAACGCCTACGAAAGCCTCAACCCTGCCAGCCTGACCAAAATGATGACCAGCTATGTCATAGGTCAGGAGATCAAGGCGGGTAATGTCTCTCCCGATGACGATGTGACCATCAGCAAGAACGCCTGGTCGAAGAACTTCCCCGACTCCTCCAAGATGTTTATCGAAGTCGGCAAGACGGTTAAAGTCTCGGATCTGAACCGGGGTATCATCATCCAATCCGGTAACGATGCCTGTGTTGCCATGGCCGAGCACATTGCCGGAACCGAAGGCGCCTTCGTCGATCTGATGAACTCCTGGGCCAAACAGCTGGGCATGCGTGACAGCTACTTTGAAAACTCCCACGGCCTGGATTCGGACAACCACAAATCCACCGCCTATGATATGGCACTGCTGGGCGCGGCCCTCATCCGTGATGTACCCAACGAGTACGATATCTACAAGGAAAAATCTTTTACCTACAACGGTATCAAGCAGTACAACCGTAACGGCCTCTTGTGGGATAACAGCCTCAATGTCGACGGCATCAAGACAGGCCACACCTCGGGTGCCGGCTATAACCTGGTATCCTCAGCCACCAAAGACGGCATGCGCCTGATTGCCGTGGTCATGGGCACCAAGAGTGAAGCCGCCCGTAAGGCCGAGAGCAAGAAACTGCTCAACTATGGCTTCCGTTTCTTTGAAACCATCACCCCTTACAAGGCCGGTGACAGCTTTGTCACCCAGAAGATCTGGTACGGCGACCGTGACACAGTGGACTTGGGTGTAACCACTGACACTCCTGTCACCATCAACCGGGGTCAGGCTAAAAACCTGCAGGCCAACTTCGAACTGACCAAAGAACTGACCGCACCGCTGGCCAAGGGTGAAGTCGTCGGCCGGGTATACTTCCAGCTTGATGGTAAAGACATTGCCCAGTTCCCACTGGTAACATTGGAAGAAGTCAACGAAGGCAGCTGGTTCAGCAAGCTGATGGACTACTTCAAGCAGATGTTTGCCGGCTGGTTCAGCTAAGCCAATAAATCGTGAGAGAATGCCGCCTGCGGGCGGCATTCTTGTATCTGCAAGAGACAGTGATATCCGCAGCGCCTCAGGGCATTTATCCTTGCAGTGCAAGAATAAAGCAGAAATGAGCAGGCCTTGGTGGATTTTTTTGCTATACTCCGCGCCCGCCCGGGTTATCCCGGCACTTGGCGTTTACTCAGGCCTGAGCTTCCGGCATTTGGGCCGCCGACACCCGAAACAGCCAAGACACACGCCAAGCGGTTGAATACAGGAATATCGAGATGAAGTTTGAATCTTACAGTTTTGCCCCCGAAATACTCCGCGCGCTCAATGAGTGCGGTTATGAGAGCATGACACCGATTCAGAGACAGGCCATCCCTGCGGTTCGCCGCGGTCAGGACGTGCTGGCCAGCGCCCAGACGGGCACAGGCAAGACAGCCGCCTTTGTGCTGCCTATTTTGCAGCGCCTGCAGGATAACCCGCTCGAACTCAAACCCGGCAATATCCGGGCCTTGATCCTGGCACCGACCCGTGAGCTGGTGTCCCAGGTTGCCGACAATGCCCGCCAATACGGCAAATACCTGCAACTATCGGTGGCCACCCTGTTTGGCGGCGTCAAGTCGGCATCTCAGGTCAACAAGCTCAAGCAAGGCGCCGACATAGTGGTGGCCACTCCGGGGCGTTTACTGGAACAACTGCTGGCCGGTAACCTGAGCCTGGGCTCGCTGGAAGTGCTGGTGTTGGATGAAGCCGACCGTATGCTGGATATGGGCTTTATCAACGATATCAACAAAATACTTCAGAGCGCCGCCAAGCAGCGGCAAAATCTGATGTTCTCGGCCACCTTCTCTGGCGCGGTAAGGCGCCTGGCCGATGAGATAATGAACAAGCCCAAGGTCATCACCGCCGACCGTCAAAACACCACAGCGGTGACCGTTAGCCAGGTGGTCTACCCGGTAGAGCAGCGCCGCAAGCGTGAACTCCTGTCTGAGCTTATCGGGCGCAAGAACTGGCAGCAGGTGCTGGTGTTTACCGCCACCCGTGAAGATGCGGATCATCTGGTCAAGGAGCTGAATCTCGACGGTATTGCCAGTGCCGTGGTGCACAGTGAAAAAGCCCAGGGCAGCCGTCGCCGGGCGCTCAGAGAATTCAAGGAAGGCAAGGTACGAGTGTTGGTATCCACCGAAGTGGCCGCCCGCGGCCTGGATATTCCGGATCTCGAGTATGTGGTCAATTACGATCTGCCCTTCCTGGCAGAGGACTATGTGCACCGTATCGGTCGCACCGGCCGCGCCGGCAAGACGGGGGTCGCCATCTCTTTTGTCAGCCGCGAAGAAGAGCGCACTCTGGCCGACATCGAAAAACTGATCGGCCAAAAACTCAAGCGCATCATGATGCCAGGCTATGAAGTGAGTAATCGCGATCTCCTGCTCAAGCAACTGCAAAAGCGCCGCAGCTTCGCCAAGAAAAAGCCGGGCGCCAGCAGCGCATCGGAGCAGGTCGCAGCGGAAAAGAGCATGTCCGGCCGCAGAGTTAAGGTTAAAGTCGGCTCCAGCGGCATCAAGCCCAAGAAGCTCAAGTGAGCCGCCCCGCATGACGGGCTTTTGCTCCGATGTTGAATCATTAAAAAGCCGCGCACTGCGCGGCTTTTGGCTAGTTGGGTTTTAGCTGGTTTTTCTACCGGCTGGAAACACTTGCATTCTCGGCGGCAAAGCTTGCTCCCCTAAGAGACAAGCGCTTTTGTTTACCGAATTCAGAGCAAGGCATGAAACTGCGCCAACCACTGAGGATGGGCAGGCCAAGCCGGCGCTGTAACCAACTTGCCGTCAGTAATCGCTTCTGTCACCTCGATATCGGCATATTCACCACCGGCTTGGCGCACTTCGGGGGCACAGGCAGGATAAGCCGACACCTTCTTGCCCTGCACCACTCCGGCGACGGTCAGCAGTTGCGCCCCATGACAGACTGCGGCAATCGGCTTATCCGCCTTGGCAAAGGCTCGAACCAGCTCAAGCACTTCATCATAGAGACGCAGATACTCGGGTGCTCGGCCGCCGGGGATCAACAGCGCATCAAAATCATCGGCACTTATCTGTTCAAAGTCACCGTTGAGGACGAAGTTGTGCCCAGGTTTTTCACTGTAGGTTTGATCGCCTTCAAAATCATGAATAGCCGTCCTGACAGTATCACCGGCCTCTTTTTCAGGGCACACAGCAGTAACCTTGTGGCCCACCATCTGCAGCGCCTGAAACGGCACCATGATTTCATAGTCTTCCACATAATCACCGGCAAGGATCAATACGTTAGCCATTGTCTTCTCCTGTTATTCCATCGACTCACCATCAGACTCATCTTAACCAAGCCCATAGAGGCAGAGGTAACAACCGGCTACTACCTCATTCTGTTCATTAAACAACCCGGTTGCCCGGCAGACAAGTGATATCCTTGAGATTGAAAAATTTACAGTAAGATAGCTGCGAAGACAGATCGGATAACTGTCTTACTGATAACCATTGTGGTGGTTTTTCTTTGTCTGCCTGATATAGAAAACTGCAGCTTAGGGTATACTCAGCGCCCCATCCATATCTCTTATACGCGGAAAAACAATGACGGAACAAAGCTACAATCAGGCCTTGCTGGCATTAACCCAGGCCGGCCTCGCTGCTTTGGCGGAACGTAACCATGCCGCCGGCAGCATCAAGACTCCGGCAGCGGAAAGTCATTTCCTCTGCAACTGGATGGTGCAGTCATTAAAAGAGAAACGTTTCTCAAAGTTACTGGCAGAAGATCTCACTCGCTGGATAAGAGAGGGCCGAAGCCTGGGGGCAGGGGCCAAGTTACCCGAGGTGCTTCAACGTATCCAGGCGCAGTATCTGCCAGCCATCAATAATGCCGCAGTGGGGCAATCGCTCCAGAACCTGATTGCCGAGCTCCAGGCCGAAAACTGGCTCGTCATCCTCGACTGTGAAGTAAGCGGTAAACTCAAATTAGACAACCAGGGGCAAAACAGCTTGGTGATCTCCGCCGAGCAGTACCAGCAGCATCTGCTCGATGGCAAATTGATAAAACCCATCACCCTTTACATCCGCGCCGACGAGCAGTTGATTGCCCAGTTTGCTGTCAAACATGCGCTTCTATTCAGCAAGGGTGATAAAAAAGCCAGTTGCATCAAGCACCATAAGGCTTATCGACTCTATCCTGATAACCAACAGCCCGCATTGGCATTGCTCAAGGCTTAACTTTCAGCATCGGAAATGACCTTGGAAATGGCACTGGCGAACACTTTCGCCGCCTGAGCTATTTCCCGGTTTATCAGTCCCCCGACCAAGTTCGCTGAATCCACTTTGTGTTCAATCATGGGATTGTTAGCCAACAGAATAAGGATTGCGACTTTCGGCCGCTGGCGCAGCGGCTATCACACGGCTAATAATGGGTGTCTTTGTTATTTTTAGTTCGCGTTAGCGCGTCCGGCGCCACAGGCGCGAAGTTGATTGACTTGTTATATTTTAAATTCTACTGTTTCTTCTTGATATACTTTGACAGTTTTACCATTTAACAATGCAGGCTTATAAAGCCACTTGCCAAATGCACGCTTAGCCTCTTTTTCAAATACTCCCTTGGGCTGAGAGCCTAAAACCTGTATTTCAGTAACTTTACCATTTTCGGTAATAACAGCTGACATTGTAACCCAGCCCTCAACCTTTTCTTCTGCAGCTTTTTTAGGATACATAGGTAAGATCTGAATCATCCAGTGAGTCGGAGCGTCAACTTGATCTTGTTGGTAAACAGTCGGATCTGTAATTTGATCTTGTTGGTAAACAGTCGGATCTGCAATTTGATCTTGTTGAGTGGACGCACAACTGATTAAAGTTGAGCAAAGTAAAATAGTTAGAAGTTTACGCACGAATCATCCTTAAAATATAACGCCTTGCTAAGGGGCAATTGACTGTTAACTAAACTTGCGCGAAGCGCCAAGCCAACTGTAAATTGTCCCAGTGAGTTTACAAAAAATCAAGCCACCCATTATAAAACAATAACCTAATCTTCTTACGTTCAGGCACCGCTAGGGGATTTGAGCACACTGAGGTCGAAAGAGATCCGGGAGTTGCAGAGGTTTAATGAAGAAAAATCAAGCCACCCATTATAAAACAATAACTTAATCATCTTTCTGTCTGTATTCAAGCACCGCTAGGGGATTTGAGTACGCGATATATCGCGATATATAGGACATCCTAAACACTTTTCGAGCCACGAGGAAGCATATCATTCGGTCTCAATTGTTTATAAATGACGATGAAATATTGGAAGTAGACTCTCTAAGACGACTAATCTGCGAGGTTCATACAAAAACTGCGGTTGCCAAGCAGGCCTGCAGCAGGCTTAAGCCTGTTGCTGCAAAATCACCAACGGTTTAAGGTTAATGGGGATGTATTGCTTTGCTTTGTTGCTTACCCCGGCACCATTTACCGCCATATTTGGCCTTCATGGCACACATGGCATCCCATCGGCCACTCATGCCACTGTACTGACGGCGAAACTCCTTGGCAGAAGTTATCCAGGCATCGTCACTGATACCTAGCTCAAACAGCAGTTTGGGTCTGGAACAGGCAATAAAGCCACGCTTGTCTTCCCGCACCGCGCGACCTGTCCAATCAATCAGTTCCAGATAGTCGGCAAAGTGAAACGGAATGCCGCTTTGTTCGGCGGCAGTGGCTGCACCATCAAATTGCAGCAGAGGCTTAAGTGAAGTGTTGGCAGTTGCTGGCTCAGCAACTTCTTCTATGCGCTCCTGAATGGATGTGTAATCAGAAGTTTGCAGCGAATCTGCAATACCGGCGCGAATGGGATTTAAATCCACATACATCATGCAGGCCAGCAGTGCCTGTTCATCGAGCAGCGCCTGCGACTTAAAGCGCCCTTCCCAGAATACGCCCTTGCAACTATCTTCTCGATTGGCCTTGCGGGCGATATATTCATTTAAACAGCGCATAAACCAACTGATACTGCCAAGGCGTTCTTGCCAATCGCTAATCAGC
>NZ_JAAUHW010000020.1:0-45873 GCF_012030025.1 Shewanella sp. Iso12 | reverse complement strand
CCAGACGAACGCGGAGAGCTTGCTCGAAGCTGGCCATCGCCAGACGCCCAATTAAGTAGAGAAGCCACCTGCATAAGGTGGCTTTTTTGCGTTTAGGGCCTGTAAGATTTGCCTTAATCCAGCTTTGAGTCGGTAGCAGCCGAGTAGCTTGCCGCTGGATACATATAAACCCATACACGCCTTTAACTAACCGTTATTCGCTTATGGGTGTTTTACGGCTGAAATAGCAGGCTAATCCCGTTACAATGCTGCTTTTATTTGCAGTGAAAGCTTTAGATGCCAACTCTAGTCCACTCCCTTAAATTTTTGAACACTTTTGGAATCGACTGTTGCTGTCGGGAACTCATCAGAGTGAGTTCTACCGCGGAGCTTGTCCAGGCTTGCATGCAGCATAAGGACGATGAGATTCCTATGTTGATCCTCGGTGGTGGCAGTAATCTATTGCTGCTTGAGGATTATCAAGGGACTGTGATTCAAATCGCTACCAAGGGAATCGATGTCTGTGAGGATCAAGAGCATTTTTATCTAAAGGTTGCCGCCGGTGAAAACTGGCACGATTTGGTTTGTGAAACGCTTAAGCAGGGGATACCGGGGCTTGAGAATATGGCTCTGATCCCGGGGACAGTTGGTGCTGCGCCTATTCAAAACATAGGCGCCTATGGAATTGAGCTGTGCCAGTTGTGTGACTGGGTCAAGTATCTAGACCTGCAGACCGGCGCGCTAACTCGTCTCGAGGCCGCTGATTGTGATTTTGGCTATCGTGAGTCAATTTTCAAAAATCAGCTCAAGGGGAAGGCTGTGATCACCTCTGTCGGCTTGAAATTGCCTAAAGCCTGGCAGCCCAAACTGAGTTATGGGCCGTTGCAGTCGCTCGCTGAAGAGACTGAGGTGACCGCGACCATGATTTTTGAGCGGGTATGTCAGGTTCGTCAGGAAAAACTGCCGGATCCTGTAGTGCTTGGCAATGCTGGCAGCTTTTTCAAGAATCCTGTAGTTGCTCCTGCCGACTATCTTAAGTTGGCCGAACGCTTTCCTGATTTGGTGGGTTATGCTCAGCAGGATGGTACTGTTAAGTTGGCCGCAGGCTGGCTTATCGATAAGGCAGGTTTGAAAGGTTTCCAGATGGGAGCGGCAGCTGTCCATGATAAGCAAGCCCTGGTATTGGTGAATAAAGGTGGTGCCAGGGGTAAGGATGTGGCTAATTTGGCGCGGGAAATTATCCGGCAAGTGCAAGCGCGCTTCGGTGTCGAATTGCAGCCCGAACCGCGAATTTTTGCGGCAACAGGAGAGAGGAGTCTCTGACGATGACCGAACAGTGGAAGCGCAAGCGGGAAATATTACAGCTGTTGCAGCAGGGTGAGTTTGTCTCCGGCGAAAAGCTGGCCGAACAGCTCGGTGTCAGCCGTACGGCTGTCAGCAAACATATCAGTGCCTTGACTGCCTTTGGGATCGATATCTTCAGCGTGAAAGGTAAAGGCTATAAGTTGGCGAGAAGCCTGCATCTTATCGATAAGCCGCGTTTGCTTTCCGCTATAGATAACCGTTGTTTCTACTTTGATGAACTCGGTGGTACCAATACATTCCTGCTCAACCATGTCGATGAATTGAGTAATGGCGATCTCTGTATTGCCGAGTACCAATCTGCCGGACGAGGGCGTAGAGGACGTCAGTGGTTGTCGCCCTACGGTAGTCACCTCTATTTTTCTATGTACTGGCAGTTCTCTCAAGGTCTTTCCCAGGCGATGGGCTTGAGTCTGGTGGTTGCCTGTTCACTGGTTAGTGTGTTGGAGTCTTTCGGTATTGCCGGTTTGGGGGTGAAGTGGCCCAACGATATCTATCTCGATGGCCGTAAACTTGCTGGTGTACTGATTGAAATGACCGGGACTGCCGACAGCGAATGCGATCTGGTGATCGGGATAGGCTTGAATATGGCTATGCCTGCTGAACTGGGTGAACAACTGGATCAACCCTGGAGCGATCTCAGTGGCCTTGAATCTATGCCGAACAAGACTGAGTTGGCTATCAATCTTCACAAACAGCTATTGAAAGATCTCAAGCTGTTTGAAACCCAAGGGTTGGCGGCATTCAGCACCAGGTGGCAGAGTGCGGATATCTTTGCCGGTCAACAGGTCAAACTGCTGCTGGGTGAGCAGCAGATTAGCGGCCACTACCTGGGAGTGGATGAGCAAGGTGGCGTTATCCTACAGACAGAAACGGGTCCACAGCATTTTGTCGGCGGGGAAATCAGCTTACGCGGCGCTTGATTATTTTCGCAGCAGCACTTTATCCATCAGGTGGTCCTGACCCTTTTTCAGAATAAGATGTGCCCGCTCGCGGGTGGGCTCAATATTCAGATTCAGGTTCGGGCCATTGATAGTGTCCCAGATATTGGCGGCTATATGTTCGGCTTCGGCATCGCTCAGCTTGGCATAGTGGTGGAAGTAGGAGCGCTCATTGGCAAAAGCCGTATGCCGGAACTGCAGGAACCTATCTATATACCAATGTTTCAGCAGTGATTCGTCCGCATCTACATAGATAGAGAAGTCCACGAAATCAGAAACAAATGGCCGCTTGATACTCACGGGAGAATCCAGCTCTGTCTGCAGTACATTCAAGCCTTCAAGGATCAAAATGTCCGGCTGTCTGACCTGCTGCACTTCGGGGAGACGGTCGTAACTGATGTGGGAATATAGCGGAGCCTCGACCAATTCGGCGCCTGACTTGATGGCAGCGATAAACTCCACCAATAGTTTCATATCATAGCTTTCCGGAAAGCCTTTACGCTGCAACAACCCTTTTTGTTTCAGCTCGGCCAGCGGGTAGAGAAAACCATCCGTAGTAATCAGATCGACCTTAGGGTGTTCGGGCCAATGGCTCAAAAGTGCCTGCAGGATACGGGCTGTGGTACTTTTCCCAACGGCGACACTGCCGGCAATACTGATAATGTAAGGACTCTTGGCCGGGGTTTGCCCCAAAAACTCATTTAACACCAAACCTCTTTGCTGCTTGGCGCCAACGATCAAGTTAAGCAGACGACTGAGGGGCAAATAGATGTCGGTAACTTCAGTGAGGGAAACCTTTTCATTAATCCCCCGCAGCTTTTTCAATTCGGTTTCGCTCAAGGTCAAAGGCACCGACTCGCGAAGTTCGGCCCATTGCTGGCGGTGAAACGGCATATATAATGCCTGTTGAATTGAGTTGGCTGTTGTCATCTGATTTCCTCTGCTCAGGCAAGGCACAGTACACCATGAATTATTCATGAACAATAAAAAATCCCTATGCCAAGCCGAATTGTTTATCCCGTGTACAGAGGGTTAAGAAGGAGTTGAATACCTACGTAGTGTCAGAGTAAAAAAGCACCATTCAGGGCTTTTTTTCGAAAAAAAGCCAATTTCCTATTGCACTCGCCCCAACATTTACCTAATATCCGCTACCGAAATGAAGTGCCGGCATAGCTCAGTTGGTAGAGCAACTGACTTGTAATCAGTAGGTCCCGAGTTCGACTCTTGGTGCCGGCACCAATTTTATCGGAGGGGTTCCCGAGTGGCCAAAGGGATCAGACTGTAAATCTGACGGCTCCGCCTTCGAAGGTTCGAATCCTTCTCCCTCCACCATTTTCAAGGTAAGTAGGTAGCCTTAAGTAGGTTGCGCGGGCATCGTATAATGGTATTACTCCAGCCTTCCAAGCTGATAACGCGGGTTCGATTCCCGCTGCCCGCTCCAAATTTGCATGCTGATATGGCTCAGGTGGTAGAGCGCATCCTTGGTAAGGATGAGGTCGGCAGTTCGAATCTGCCTATCAGCACCAGCCTATCTTAAATTTTACCTCTGCCTTTTATAATCTGTTCGATGTCATTCATTTGCATCGGACTTTTTCACTATATATGGTTTCACCACCAGAAAATCTTAGATTGAGGCAATACCATGTCTAAAGCTAAATTTGAACGTAGTAAACCCCACGTTAACGTGGGTACCATTGGCCACGTGGACCATGGTAAAACCACTCTGACTGCTGCTATCTCAACTGTACTGTCTAAGACTTACGGTGGTGAGGCGCGTGACTTCGCAGCGATCGATAACGCTCCAGAAGAGCGTGAGCGCGGTATTACCATCAATACCTCTCACATCGAGTATGACACTCCAACTCGTCACTACGCCCACGTAGACTGCCCAGGTCACGCTGACTATGTTAAAAACATGATCACCGGTGCTGCCCAGATGGACGGCGCAATCCTGGTAGTAGCTTCTACTGACGGCCCAATGCCACAGACTCGTGAGCACATCCTGCTGTCTCGTCAGGTAGGTGTACCTTTCATCATCGTATTCATGAACAAGTGTGACATGGTAGACGATGAAGAGCTGCTGGAACTGGTAGAGATGGAAGTTCGTGAACTGCTGTCTGAGTACGATTTCCCAGGTGATGACCTGCCAGTAATTCAGGGTTCTGCTCTGAAAGCTCTGGAAGGCGATGCTCAGTGGGAAGCCAAGATCATCGAACTGGCTGAAGCACTGGATACCTACATCCCTGAGCCAGAGCGTGATATCGATAAGCCATTCCTGCTGCCTATCGAAGACGTATTCTCAATCTCTGGTCGCGGTACTGTAGTAACAGGTCGTGTAGAGCGCGGTATCATCAAAGTTGGTGACGAAGTAGAAATCGTGGGTATCCACGACACTACCAAGACTACCTGTACTGGTGTAGAAATGTTCCGTAAGCTGCTGGACGAAGGTCGTGCCGGTGAGAACTGCGGTATCCTGCTGCGTGGTACCAAGCGTGATGAAGTAGAGCGTGGTCAAGTACTGGCTAAGCCTGGTTCAATCACTCCACACACCAAGTTCGAATCAGAAGTTTACGTCCTGTCTAAAGAAGAAGGTGGTCGTCACACCCCATTCTTCAAAGGCTACCGTCCACAGTTCTACTTCCGTACAACTGACGTGACCGGTACTATCGAACTGCCAGAAGGCGTAGAGATGGTAATGCCAGGTGACAACATCAAGATGACAGTAACTCTGATCTGCCCAATCGCGATGGACGAAGGTCTGCGCTTCGCCATCCGTGAAGGTGGCCGTACAGTTGGTGCTGGTGTTGTAGCCAAGATCATCGCTTAATTGCGAGACAGGTTACTTTGAAAAAGGAAGCTTCGGCTTCCTTTTTTGCTTGCTGGCGTAAAGTGTCAGGCTTTCTCTTGGTTTCGCCCTGTGTATCCTTGATAACAAAGCTGATTAAGAATACAATCTATGGCCGATTTTTGTGCCCTGAGCCGGAGAATTCTCGTCAGGGGCGAGTTCGAAAGCGGGCTGGCGCTGATTTAAGCCTTAAACTTACTCAGCTGTCCCTTGGCTCAGGTCGTAATGAGTAACGGAATTAACCGATGACAACAAATACTGAAAACCAGGGCAACTCTCTGGATATCGTAAAGTGGGTAATAGCTATACTACTGGTGGTAGTGGCTATCGTTGGCAACCAGATGTACAACAACAGTGAAATCATCACTCTGCCAATCCGCGCTGCGGGTGTGGTTGTTGTATTTGCTATTGCTGGTTTTATTGCTCTGCAAACTGTTAAGGGTAAGCAAGCATTGGCCTTTGCCCGTGAGTCTCAAATTGAAGTACGCAAAGTCGTATGGCCGACTCGTCAAGAGGCGTTGAATACCACCTTTATCGTACTGGCTGCGACAGGTATCCTGGCCTTGATTCTCTGGGGACTGGATGCGGTATTGCTGCGCATTGTCAACTTTATTACTGGCGTATAGGCACTAGAATGACTGAAGCTAAAGAAGCTAAGAAAAGATGGTATGTGGTTCAGGCTTTTTCCGGTTATGAAGGCCGTGTATGTAAGTCTCTGCTTGAACACATCAAAATGCACGGTATGGAAGAGTTCTTCGGCGAAGTCCTGGTTCCGACCGAAGAAGTTGTGGAAATGCGTGCCGGCCAACGCCGCAAGAGCGAGCGCAAGTTCTTCCCCGGCTATGTGCTGGTACAGATGGAAATGAACGATCAAAGCTGGCACTTGGTGAAAAGCATCCCACGTGTGATGGGCTTTATCGGCGGCACTTCAGATCGTCCTGCTCCTATTTCCGATAAAGAAGCCGAGGCTATCCTGCGTCGTCTGCAGGAGACTACAGATTCTCCGACTCATCGCGTTATGTTCGAACCCGGCGAAGTGGTTCGAGTTACCGATGGTCCGTTTGCCGACTTCAATGGTACTGTTGAAGAAGTGGATTATGACAAGAACCGCGTCAAGGTGTCTGTGATGATCTTCGGTCGTTCGACTCCGGTTGAGTTGGACTTTAATCAGGTCGAGAAATCCTGATTAAATAAAATACAAAATCCGTTTGGCAACGGGTGCGGATTTCTATATAATCCGCACCCGTTGTTTTCGGGGAGCTCAAGGCATGTCGCCTGAGCGTTTGAACCCAAACTGAGGAAATGTCAGATGGCAAAGAAAATTGAAGCTTACATCAAGCTGCAAGTAGCAGCCGGTGCTGCAAACCCGTCTCCACCAGTTGGTCCAGCTCTGGGTCAAAAAGGTGTGAACATCATGGAATTCTGTAAAGCATTCAACGCTCGTACTGAAAAGTTCGAAAAAGGTATGCCAATTCCAGTAGTGATCACTGTTTACAACGATCGCTCATTCACTTTCGAAACCAAGACTCCACCTGCAGCCTTCTTGCTGAAGAAAGCCGCTGGTCTGAAGTCAGGTTCTGCTCGTCCTAACACTCAGAAAGTGGGTACTATCAAGCGTAGCCAGGTTCAGGAAATTGCTGAAACCAAGGCAACCGATATGACTGGTGCTGACATTGAAGCGATGACTCGCTCAATCGAAGGTACTGCGCGTTCCATGGGTTTGGTAGTAGAGGACTAATATAATGGCAAAGCTGACTAAGCGCATGCGCACCATCCGCGAGAAAGTGGACGTAACCAAAGCATACGACATCAACGAAGCTGTAGCTCTGCTGAAAGAACTGGCTACTGCCAAGTTCGTTGAGAGCGTAGACGTTGCCGTTAACCTGGGTGTTGATCCTCGTAAATCTGACCAAAACGTTCGTGGTGCCACTGTGCTGCCACATGGTACTGGTCGTGAAGTACGTGTTGCTGTATTCACTCAAGGTGCCAATGCCGAAGCTGCGAAAGAAGCTGGTGCTGAACTGGTAGGTATGGAAGATCTGGCTGAGCAGGTGAAAGCCGGCGAAATGAACTTCGACGTAGTTATCGCATCTCCTGATGCAATGCGCGTTGTTGGTATGCTGGGTCAAATCCTGGGCCCACGCGGCCTGATGCCTAACCCTAAAACCGGTACTGTAACTCCTAACGTTGCCGAAGCTGTTAAGAACGCCAAGGCTGGTCAGGTTCGTTACCGTAACGACAAGAACGGTATCATCCACACTACTATCGGTAAAGTGGACTTCGAAACCGCTCAACTGAAAGAAAACCTGGAAGCACTGCTGACTGCACTGAAGAAGGCCAAGCCTGCTGCAGCCAAAGGCCAGTACGTGAAGAAGGTAAGCATCTCCACCACTATGGGTGCAGGTGTAGCTGTTGACCAGAACACTCTGGACACTGCTAACTAATTTTACAAAATGCGCGCGTTAGCCTATAATGCGCGCACTTTTGTGGGTTGGAACCTATGACGAGTGTTTACACTCAGATGGGTTTCCGTCCAAGACCGCAGGTGTTGACCGTCTGGGATACTTAATTTCCTGCGTAGACGGTGTCAGGCCCCAGATAGATTTATTTCTGCTGGATTATCTGCACCGTAAGTAACTGAGTACGTTTGTATTCAGTATGGTAAACACTGGGGGATTCCCCAGGTAGAATCCAGGAGTAAAGCCAATGGCATTAAGACTCGAAGACAAAAAAGCGATTGTTGCTGAAGTCAACGAAGCTGCCAAAGGTGCGCTTTCTGCAGTTGTCGCCGATTCACGCGGTGTAACTGTAGGTGCTATGACAGTTCTGCGTAAGACTGCTCGCGCAAACGGTGTGTATGTACGTGTAGTACGTAACACTCTGGCTCGCCGCGCAGTTGAAGGCACTGCTTTTGAGTGTCTGACAGAGGTGTTCTCTGGCCCAACTTTGATCGCTTTCTCTAACGAGCACCCAGGTGCTGCAGCTCGTCTGTTAAAAGACTTTGCTAAAGAGCAAGCCGCTTTCGAAGTTAAAGGTGCAGCTTATGAAGGGGAATTCATCCCTGCAGCTGACATTGATCGTTTGGCAAAACTGCCAACTTACGAAGAAGCACTGGCACAGCTGATGATGACTATGAAAGAAGCATCTGCTGGCAAGTTCGTTCGTACTCTGGCCGCTCTGCGCGATCAAAAACAAGAAGCCGCTTAATTTCAAGCTGGCTGCTTAACAGAATTGAATTCAGAACAATAGGAAACATTTGTTATGTCTATCACTAAAGACCAAATCCTTGAAGCCTTTGCAGCTATGTCTGTAATGGAAGTTGTTGAACTGATCGAAGCTATGGAAGAGAAGTTCGGCGTATCTGCTGCTGCCGCAGTAGTTGCTGGCGGCGCTGGTGAAGCTGCTGCTGCTGAAGAGAAAACCGAGTTCGACGTAGTTATGACTTCTCACGGTGACAACAAAGTTGCTGTGATCAAGGCTGTACGTGGTGCCACAGGTCTGGGTCTGAAAGAAGCCAAAGCTATGGCTGAATCTGCTCCAGTAGCTGTTAAAGAAGCTGTCTCTAAAGAAGAAGCTGAAGCTCTGAAGAAAGAACTCGAAGAAGCTGGTGCTCAAGTAGAGATCAAGTAAGTCATACTGACTTACAATCACCCAAGCCAATTGGGTGGAGGCTGGCGGTTTTTTGACCGTCGGCCTTTTTTGCGCTGTAAGCGTTGGCGATTTTTTTCACCGTTTGTCGCCAGATTTTGCAGTCCCTAGCAGTGATTATTGGTTAGGTTCTTGCCATCAACGGTGATGGGCAAACGTGCTGGATTAACTGTGTTGATTCAGTCTTGGTCACATCTCGCAAGCAGAGGAAACCCATGGTTTACTCCTATTCTGAAAAGAAGCGTATTCGCAAAGACTTCGGTAAGCGTCCACAGGTGTTGGACATCCCTTATCTGTTGTCGATTCAGTTAGACTCTTTTAAGAAGTTCACCGATCAAGATCCTACCGGTGAGCGTGGCCTAGAGGCCGCCTTCCGTAGCGTTTTTCCCATCAAGAGCTTTTCTGGTAATTCAGAACTGCAGTACGTCAGCTATAAGCTGGGCGAGCCTGTTTTTGATGTGAAAGAGTGTCAAATCCGCGGTGTGACATACTCCGCTCCACTGCGCGTTAAGCTGCGCATGGTGCTGTATGATCGTGAAGCTGCCGCCGGCACTGTAAAAGATATTAAAGAACAAGAAGTCTACATGGGGGATATCCCTCTGATGACTGAAAACGGTACCTTTGTTATCAATGGTACTGAGCGTGTTATCGTATCTCAGTTGCACCGTAGCCCAGGTGTGTTCTTCGACCACGACCGTGGTAAGACACACTCTTCAGGTAAAGTGCTGTATAACGCGCGTATTATTCCTTACCGCGGTTCATGGCTCGACTTCGAGTTCGACCCTAAAGATGCGTTGTTTGTACGTATCGACCGTCGCCGTAAGCTGCCTGCCAGCATCATTCTGCGTGCCCTGGAATATTCTACTCAGGATATCCTCGACATCTTCTTTGAGCGTGTCGACTTCAAGATCAAGAAAGATTCTCTGGTCATGACACTGGTTCCTGAGCGTCTGCGTGGCGAAACTGCCAGCTATGACATCAAGGATTCAGAAGGCACTGTGCTGGTAGAGAAGGGCCGTCGTATCACTGCCCGTCATATCCGCCAACTGGAAAAAACCAACACCACTGAACTGGAAGTCCCGGTTGAGTACATAGTTGGTAAAGTGGCGGCTCAGGACTATATCGATCCTGACACAGGTGAAGTACTGGTTACCGCCAACAACGAGATCAGCCTGGAAGACCTGGCCAATCTGTCACTGGCCGGTATCAAAGAGGTCAGCACCCTGTACATCAACGAGCTGGATCACGGTGCTTACATCTCTGACACTCTGCGTATTGACTCAACCACCAACCGTTTGGAAGCGTTGGTTGAAATCTATCGCATGATGCGTCCTGGCGAGCCACCAACCAAGGATGCCGCCGAAGCTCTGTTCCAGAACCTGTTCTTCAGCGAAGAGCGCTATGACCTATCTAAAGTGGGCCGGATGAAGTTCAACCGTCGTCTCGAAATCGACGAGAACGAGGGTACCGGTGTACTGACCAAAGAAGACATAGTTGCCGTAATGAAGAAGATCATCGAAATCCGTAACGGTTTTGATGAAGTCGATGATATCGACCACCTGGGTAACCGTCGTATCCGTAGCGTTGGCGAAATGGCCGAGAACCAGTTCCGTGTCGGTCTGGTACGTGTTGAGCGCGCTGTACGTGAACGTCTGTCTCTAGGCGATCTGAACGAGCTGATGCCTCAGGATCTGATCAACGCCAAGCCAATCTCTGCTGCAGTGAAAGAGTTCTTCGGTTCTTCTCAGCTGTCGCAGTTTATGGATCAGAACAACCCACTGTCAGAAGTGACTCACAAGCGCCGTATTTCGGCTCTTGGTCCTGGCGGTCTGACCCGTGAGCGTGCCGGCTTCGAAGTTCGAGACGTGCACCCAACTCACTATGGTCGTCTGTGTCCAATTGAGACCCCTGAAGGTCCAAACATTGGTCTGATCAACTCACTGTCTACCTTTGCCCGTACCAACTCATACGGCTTCCTGGAAACACCTTATCGTAAGGTGATCGACAGTGTGGTTACCGATGAAGTGGAATATCTGTCAGCCATCGAAGAAGGCCGCTATGTGATTGCACAGGCCAACATCGAGCTCGACAACGAAGGTCGCATTGTGGAAGAGCAGGTTGCCTGTCGCCACAAGGGTGAATCTACCTTTATGCGCGCTTCCGATATCCAGTATATGGACGTATCTCCACAGCAGATCATCTCTGTGGCGGCATCTTTGATCCCATTCCTTGAGCACGACGACGCTAACCGTGCATTGATGGGTGCAAACATGCAACGTCAGGCAGTACCAACACTCAAGTCAGAGAAGCCTCTGGTGGGTACAGGTATTGAACGTACACTGGCCGTTGACTCAGGCGTGGTTGTGGCTGCCAAGCGTGGCGGTGTGATCGACTATGTTGATGCCAGCCGCATCGTGGTTAAGGTTAACGAAGATGAGCTGCGCCCAGGCGAAGCCGGTATCGATATCTACAACCTGACCAAGTACACCCGTTCCAACCAGAACACCTGCATCAACCAGCGTCCATGCTGTAGCGTAGGTGAGCCTGTGGTGCGTGGTGACGTGCTGGCCGATGGTCCGTCAACCGACTTGGGCGACTTGGCTCTGGGTCAGAACATGCGCGTGGCCTTCATGCCATGGAACGGTTACAACTTTGAGGATTCCATCCTTATTTCCGAGCGCGTAGCGCAGGAAGACCGTTTCACGACTATCCACATTCAGGAACTGTCCTGTATTGCCCGTGACACCAAGCTGGGTAGCGAAGAGATCACTGCTGACATCCCTAACGTAGGTGAGTCTGCACTGAGCAAGCTGGATGAATCCGGTATCGTTTACATCGGCGCCGAAGTAAAAGGCGGTGACATTCTGGTTGGTAAGGTAACGCCTAAGGGTGAAACTCAGCTGACTCCGGAAGAGAAACTGCTGCGGGCTATTTTCGGTGAGAAAGCGTCTGACGTTAAAGACAGCTCTCTGCGTGTACCTAACTCAGTGAAAGGTACAGTTATCGACGTGCAAGTCTTCACCCGTGACGGTGTTGAAAAAGACAAGCGCGCCATCGAAATCGAAGAGATGCACATTGCTCAAGCCCGTAAGGACTTGACTGAAGAGTTCAAGATCCTCGAAGAGGGTGTACTGAGCCGTGCCCGTAACCTGCTGCTGAGCGCCGGTTTCAGTGAAGCCAAACTGGCTGAACTGCCACGCAAAGACGTATTGGTTCAGGTTATCGACGATGAAGCCAAGCAAACCGAACTGGAACAGCTGGCGGAACAGCACGAAGAGCTGAAAGCCGACTTTGACAAGAAGTTCGAAGTCAAGCGTCGCAAGATCACCCAAGGTGATGATCTGGCTCCAGGCGTACTGAAGATCGTTAAGGTTTACCTGGCGGTTAAGCGTACCATCCAGCCTGGTGACAAGATGGCCGGTCGTCACGGTAACAAGGGTGTGATCTCCAAGATCTGTCCTATCGAAGATATGCCATACGACGAGCAGGGTAACCCTGTCGACATCGTACTGAACCCTCTGGGTGTACCTTCGCGGATGAACATAGGTCAGGTACTGGAAGTTCACTTGGGTGCTGCGGCTAAAGGTATTGGTAATCGCATCAATGCCATGCTGGAAGAACAGCGTGAGCTGGCCGAACTGCGTGGCTACATCAAACAGGTCTATGAACTGGGCGATGAAGTGAAGCAGCGCGTGGATATCGATTCATTTACCGATGATGAAGTTCTGCGTCTGGCCAAACACCTGAAGGATGGTCTGCCAACGGCAACCCCAGCCTTCGACGGTGCCAAAGAAAAAGAGATCAAGCAGATGCTTGAGCTCGCAGGTCTGCCGACTTCTGGTCAGCTGAATCTGTTTGATGGTCGTACCGGTAACCAGTTCGAGCGTCCTGTGACCGTAGGTTACATGTACATGCTCAAACTGAACCACTTGGTTGATGACAAGATGCACGCCCGTTCTACCGGTTCGTACAGCTTGGTTACTCAGCAACCTCTGGGCGGTAAAGCTCAGTTCGGTGGTCAGCGTTTCGGTGAGATGGAAGTGTGGGCCCTGGAGGCATACGGTGCTGCGTATACTCTGCAGGAAATGCTCACAGTGAAATCGGATGACGTTAACGGTCGTACTCAGATGTACAAGAACATCGTTGACGGTAACCATCAGATGCAGCCAGGAATGCCAGAGTCCTTCAACGTATTGCTGAAGGAGATCCGTTCTCTCGGTATCAACATCGAGTTGGATCAAGAGTAAGACGCGGTTTAAAGCCTGCGTTTGGCAACGAATTGGTGCTCCGCGAGAGCGGGGCACCGGGTTTAACTCCTTCAGGAGAGAAACGTGAAAGACTTATTAAAGTTTCTGAAACAGCAAAGCAAGACTGAAGAATTTGAAGGCATCAAGATCGGCCTGGCGTCGCCTGATCTGATCCGTTCTTGGTCATTTGGTGAAGTTAAGAAGCCTGAAACCATCAACTACCGTACATTCAAGCCTGAGCGTGAAGGCCTGTTCTGTGCCCGTATCTTTGGCCCGGTCAAAGATTACGAGTGTCTGTGCGGTAAGTACAAGCGTCTCAAGCACCGCGGTGTGATCTGTGAGAAGTGTGGCGTTGAAGTGACCCAGACCAAAGTACGTCGTGAGCGTATGGGCCACATCGAACTGGCCAGCCCAGTTGCCCACATCTGGTTCCTCAAGTCACTGCCATCCCGTATCGGTCTGATGCTGGACATGACTCTGCGTGATATTGAGCGGGTACTCTACTTCGAATCTTATGTGGTTATCGAGCCAGGCATGACCAGCCTGGAGCGCGGTCAAATGCTGACCGAAGAAACCTACCTGGATGCGCTGGAAGAGTATGGTGACGAGTTTGAAGCCAAGATGGGTGCCGAAGCGGTTCTGGAACTGCTGCGCGCTATCGATCTGGAGAAAGAAGTTGAGCAGATGCGCGAAGAGCTGCCATCTATCAACTCTGAGACCCGTCGCAAGAAAGTCACCAAGCGGTTGAAGCTGGTTGAGGCCTTCTACCATTCAGGCAACAAGCCAGAGTGGATGATCCTCAAGGTGCTGCCGGTTCTGCCACCTGATTTGCGTCCTCTGGTTCCTCTGGATGGCGGTCGTTTCGCGACTTCAGATCTGAACGATCTGTATCGCCGCGTGATCAACCGTAACAACCGTTTGAAGCGTCTGCTGGATCTGGCTGCTCCGGATATCATAGTTCGCAACGAAAAGCGTATGCTGCAGGAATCTGTTGATGCCCTGCTGGATAACGGTCGTCGCGGTCGTGCCATTACCGGTTCCAACAAGCGTCCTCTAAAGTCCTTGGCCGACATGATTAAGGGTAAGCAAGGTCGTTTCCGTCAAAACCTGCTGGGTAAGCGTGTTGACTACTCAGGCCGTTCGGTAATTACCGTGGGCCCAACTCTGCGTCTGCACCAGTGTGGTCTGCCGAAGAAAATGGCGCTGGAACTGTTCAAACCATTTATCTACGGCAAGCTGGAAGGTCGTGGTCTGGCCACTACCATCAAAGCCGCCAAGAAGATGGTTGAGCGTGAAGTTGCCGAGGTTTGGGACGTACTGGATGAAGTGATCCGCGAACACCCTGTGATGCTGAACCGTGCACCAACACTGCACCGTTTGGGTATCCAGGCGTTCGAACCTGTACTGATCGAAGGTAAAGCGATTCAACTGCACCCACTGGTGTGTGCGGCCTATAACGCCGACTTCGACGGTGACCAAATGGCGGTACACGTGCCTCTGACGCTGGAAGCCCAGCTGGAAGCCCGTGCGTTGATGATGTCAACCAACAACATTTTGTCACCTGCCAACGGTGAGCCGGTTATCACTCCTTCTCAGGACGTGGTACTGGGTCTGTACTACATGAGCCGTGAACGCGTAAATGGCCGCGGTGAAGGTATGGCCTTTGAGTCTGTTGCCGAAGCCGAGAAAGCCTATCGCACTGGTGCCGCCGAGCTGCACGCCCGGGTTAAAGTTCGTATCACCGAAACTCATATCGATGAGAACGGTGAGCGCACCCAGCAGCGCCGCATTGTCGACACCACAGTAGGTCGTGCTCTGTTGTCACTGATCCTGCCAGCCGGTATGTCTTTTGATCTGGTTAACCAGAACATGGGCAAGAAGCAGATCTCCCGTTTGCTGAACACCTGCTACCGTCAGCTGGGTCTGAAAGATACTGTTATCTTTGCTGACCAACTGATGTACACAGGTTTCCAATACGCCACTATCTCTGGTGCCTCTGTCGGTATCAACGATATGGAAATCCCGGAAGCCAAGTACAAGCTGGTTGCCGACGCAGAAGCCGAAGTTCTGGAAATCCAGGAGCAGTTCCAGTCTGGTCTGGTTACTGCCGGTGAGCGTTACAACAAGGTTATCGATATCTGGGCCAGCGCCAACGAGAAAGTCTCCAAGGCGATGATGGAAAACCTGTCTTCCGAAGTGGTTATCAACCGCGACGGTGAAGAAGAGAAACAGGCTTCCTTCAACAGCATCTACATGATGGCCGACTCAGGCGCTCGTGGTAGTGCCGCTCAGATCCGTCAGTTGGCGGGTATGCGTGGCCTGATGGCCAAGCCAGACGGCTCTATCATCGAAACGCCCATCGTGGCGAACTTCCGTGAAGGTCTGAACGTACTGCAGTACTTTATTTCTACTCACGGTGCTCGTAAGGGTCTGGCGGATACCGCACTTAAGACAGCTAACTCAGGTTACCTGACTCGTCGTCTGGTGGATGTTGCCCAGGATCTGGTCGTTATCGAAGATGACTGTGGTACTCACGAAGGTCTGATCATGAAGCCGCTGATTGAAGGTGGTGACGTGGTTGAGCCGCTGCGTGAGCGGGTACTGGGTCGTGTTGTTGCCGAGGATGTTTACTATCCTGGTTCCGACGAAGTCCTGGCGCCACGTAACACTCTGCTGGATGAAGCATGGTGTGACAAGCTGGAAGAGTACAGCGTCGACGAAGTTAAAGTTCGCTCTGTGATCTCCTGTGATACCGACTTCGGTGTTTGTGCCAAGTGTTACGGTCGTGACCTGGCCCGTGGTCACCTGATTAACCAAGGTGAAGCAATCGGTGTTGTCGCTGCTCAGTCAATCGGTGAGCCTGGTACACAGCTGACGATGCGTACCTTCCACATCGGTGGTGCGGCATCCAGGGCTTCTGCAGAAAACAACGTTCAGGTGAAGAACGCCGGTAACCTGAAGCTGCATAACGCCAAGTTCGTTAAGAACAGCGATGGCAAGCTGGTTATCGTATCGCGCTCGTCCGAGCTGGCGATTATCGATGAACTGGGCCGTGAGAAAGAGCGCTACAAAGTGCCTTACGGTACTGTGCTGGAAACGCTGGAAGGCGCTGAAGTTACCGCTGGCCAGACTATCGCAAACTGGGATCCACATACTCACCCCATCATCACTGAAGTGGCGGGTTATGTGAAGTTTGAGCAGATGATTGACGGTGTCACCATCTCGCGTCAAACCGACGAGCTGACCGGTCTGTCTTCTATCGTGGTATTGGATGTGGCCCAGCGCCCAAGCGCCGGCAAAGAAATGCGTCCAATGATCCGTTTGGTTGACGAAAACGGTAATGACCTGACCATTCCTGGTACCGACGTACCTGCGCAGTACTTCCTGCCCAGCAATGCGATCGTAAACCTGGAAGATAATGCTCAGATCAGCGTCGGTGATGCACTGGCTCGTATTCCTCAGGAATCGTCCAAGACTCGCGATATTACTGGTGGTCTGCCAAGGGTTGCTGACCTGTTCGAAGCCCGTAAGCCAAAAGAGCCGGCGATTCTGGCTGAGATCAGCGGTACCATCTCCTTCGGTAAAGAGACCAAAGGTAAGCGTCGTCTGGTTATTACCCCTGCTGAAGGCGGTAACCCATACGAAGAGATGATCCCTAAGTGGCGTAACCTGAACGTGTTCGAAGGTGAAAAAGTCGAACGCGGTGAAGTGATCGCCGATGGTCCAGAGTCTGCTCACGATATTCTGCGTCTGCGCGGTATCCACAACGTAGCCAACTACATTGTGAATGAAGTACAGGACGTATATCGTCTGCAGGGTGTGAAGATTAACGACAAGCACATTGAGGTGATCATTCGCCAGATGCTGCGTAAGTGTCTGATCACTGAAGCCGGTGATTCTGAGTTCCTCGAAGGGGAGCAGGTTGAAGTGTCCCGCGTCAAGATCGCTAACCGCGAACTGGAAGAGCAGGGCAAGATTCCGGCCAAGTTCGAACGCGAACTGCTGGGTATCACCAAAGCCTCTCTGGCGACTGAGTCCTTCATCTCTGCGGCTTCGTTCCAGGAAACCACTCGCGTACTGACCGAAGCGGCAGTAGGCGGTAAGAGTGATAACCTGCGCGGTCTGAAAGAGAACGTGATCGTAGGTCGTCTGATCCCGGCCGGTACCGGTTATGCTTACCACAACAACCGTAACCAGGCTCGTGGTGAAGTAGCGACTGAAGCACCTAGCATCAGCGCCAGCGAAGCCGAACAGAACCTGGCCGATCTGTTGAACCTGGCAGGTAGTCAGGAATAAGTAGCATAGATGTTATAAAAGGCGCCGAAAGGCGCCTTTTTCATTGGAATACGCTGCAAAAGTTGGCTATTTCTTGACAGCCAAGCCTTACCTTTCTAAAATTCCGCGTCCCACTATTGTGGGATTAGATTTTTCACACCTTATTGTTGAGTTGAAATCAACTGATTCGGAGCTATACATGGCAACTGTAAACCAGTTGGTACGTAAGCCTCGCGCACCTAAAGTCGAAAAGACTAACGTGCCTGCGTTGAACGCGTGCCCACAAAAGCGTGGTGTTTGTACTCGTGTGTACACCACTACTCCAAAAAAACCTAACTCTGCACTACGTAAAGTAGCTCGTGTGCGTCTGACCAACGGTTTCGAAGTAACTTCGTACATCGGCGGTGAAGGCCACAACCTGCAGGAACACAGTGTAATCCTGATCCGTGGTGGTCGTGTTAAAGACTTACCTGGTGTGCGTTATCACACTGTTCGTGGCGCCCTGGACTGTGCTGGTGTGACTTCACGTCGCCAAGCTCGTTCTAAGTACGGTGCTAAGCGTCCTAAGTCTTAATGGTTTTCCGTTAAGTAAGGCCAAGCTAAATATAAATTCCAGTTTTGGAAATACCTGAAGCATACGGAGAATAGTTATGCCAAGACGTCGCGTAGTAGGACAACGTAAGATCCTACCTGATCCAAAGTTTCAAAGTGAGTTGCTGGCTAAGTTCATCAACGTCATTATGCAGGACGGCAAAAAGTCGACTGCTGAAAAAATTATCTACAAAGCACTGGATGTTGTCGCCGATAAGAAAGGCGAAGAGCATCTGGTTATCCTTGAAGCAGCCCTGGAAAACGTTCGCCCAGCGGTAGAGGTTAAGTCTCGCCGTGTTGGTGGTTCTACTTACCAGGTTCCATGTGAAGTTCGCCCAGTTCGTCGTAACGCACTGGCGATGCGCTGGTTGGTTGAAGCTGCTCGTAAGCGTGGTGAAAAATCTATGGCTCTGCGCCTGGCAGGTGAACTGCTGGACGCTTCCGAAAACAAAGGTACTGCCGTTAAGAAGCGCGAAGACGTGCATCGTATGGCAGAAGCCAACAAAGCGTTTGCTCATTACCGTTGGTAATATCGGGCGCGGGCTTGCCCGCGCTTTCTCTGACATTGCTAAGATTTTTATCTTAGTCAAGAGGGTATAATCGTGGCTCGTACAACTCCAATTGAGCGTTATCGCAACATAGGTATTTGTGCTCACGTTGACGCAGGTAAAACCACTACCACAGAGCGAGTCCTGTTCTATACAGGGGTAAACCACAAGATGGGTGAAACCCATGACGGTGCGTCTACCACTGACTGGATGGTTCAGGAGCAGGAGCGGGGTATTACTATTACCTCTGCGGCTGTTACCACGTTCTGGCGCGGTATGGATGCCCAGTTTACTGAGCATCGTATCAATATCATCGATACCCCAGGTCACGTCGATTTTACTATTGAGGTAGAGCGTTCTCTGCGCGTACTTGACGGTGCCGTAGTGGTCTTTTGTGGTTCTTCTGGTGTGGAACCTCAATCTGAGACCGTATGGCGTCAAGCCGACAAGTATCATGTCCCCCGTCTGGTGTTCGTCAATAAGATGGACCGTGCCGGTGCCGACTTTGATCGCGTAGTAGGACAGATCCGTAACCGTCTCGGTGCAACTTGTGTGCCTATTCAATTGAATATTGGTACAGAAGAAAACTTTAGCGGGGTTATCGATCTCATCAAGATGAAAGCCATCAACTGGAATGAAGAAGACCAGGGCCTGACTTTCACTCACGAAGAGATCCCAGAGCATTTGCTTGCCAAGGCAACCGAAATGCGCGAATACCTGGTAGAGAGTGCCGCAGAGGCTTCTGATGAGCTGATGGACAAATACCTTGAAGAAGGTGAGCTCACAGAAGAAGAGATCAAAAAAGCGCTTCGTCAACGTACTATCAACAACGAAATTGTGCTGGCTACCTGTGGTAGTGCCTTTAAAAATAAAGGCGTACAGGCAGTTCTCGATGCCGTTGTTGAATACCTTCCTGCTCCTGTTGATGTTCCTGCGATTAAGGGCATCGATGACAGAGAACAGGAAGTTGAGCGTGTTTCTGATGACAATGCACCTTTCTCTGCGTTGGCATTCAAAATCGCAACAGACCCATTTGTGGGTACTTTGACCTTTATCCGGGTTTACTCAGGTGTCCTGGAGTCGGGTTCAGCCGTTTACAACTCTGTAAAAGAGAAGCGTGAACGTATCGGTCGTATCGTGCAGATGCACGCCAACGACCGTAAAGAACTGAAAGAAGTGCGCGCAGGTGATATAGCTGCTGCTATCGGCCTGAAAGATGTGACAACCGGTGACACCCTGTGTGACCCAGACCATAAGGTAATTCTGGAGCGGATGGAATTCCCCGAGCCGGTTATTACCATTGCTGTGGAACCTCGTTCCAAAGCCGACCAGGAAAAGATGGGCATTGCGCTGCAGAAGCTGGCAATGGAAGATCCTTCTTTCCGGGTTGAGACTGATGAGGAGTCGGGTCAGACTCTGATTTCAGGTATGGGTGAGCTACACTTGGACATTATCATCGACCGTATGCGCCGTGAGTTCAGCGTTGAATGTAACGTTGGTAAACCTCAGGTGGCTTATCGTGAAACTATCCGCAGTGCCGTGGAAGTGGAAGGTAAGTTTGTGCGTCAGTCTGGTGGTCGTGGTCAATTCGGTCATGTCTGGCTGAAACTGGAGCCTCGTGAAGAGGGTGCCGGTTATGAGTTTGTCAACGAAATCGTTGGTGGTGTAGTTCCTAGAGAATACATTCCTGCGGTTGACAAAGGGATCCAAGAACAGATGAAGAACGGTGTTCTCGCCGGCTTCCCTGTATTGGACGTGAAGGTCACTCTGTTCGACGGTTCATATCATGATGTGGACTCGAACGAAATGGCGTTCAAAGTTGCAGGTTCTATGGGCTTCAAGAAGGGGGCGCTGCAAGCTAACCCTGTGTTGCTCGAGCCTTGCATGAAGGTTGAAGTGACAACCCCAGAAGACTACATGGGTGACGTAGTAGGTGATCTGAACCGTCGTCGTGGTCTAATCGAAGGTATGGATGACGGCGTCGCCGGTATCAAGATCATTCGAGCTGTGGTACCTTTGGCTGAAATGTTTGGTTATGCAACAGATTTGCGTTCAGCGACTCAGGGTCGGGCTTCATACTCCATGGAGTTTTTGAAGTACTCTGAAGCGCCGCAAAACGTTGCTAAAGCAGTTATCGAAGCTCGTACCTGATTTAGGTAACGGCATTAACTGTTATTTTGATTGATGGTGTCCGGCAGCGCCGGACTCTTCTGAAAAGAAAGGAATATATCGTGTCTAAAGCTAAATTTGAACGTTCCAAGCCCCACGTTAACGTGGGCACCATTGGTCACGTTGACCATGGTAAAACCACTCTGACTGCTGCTATCTCAACTGTACTGTCTAAGACTTACGGTGGTGAGGCGCGTGACTTCGCAGCGATCGATAACGCTCCAGAAGAGCGTGAGCGCGGTATTACCATCAATACCTCTCACATCGAGTATGACACTCCAACTCGTCACTACGCCCACGTAGACTGCCCAGGTCACGCTGACTATGTTAAAAACATGATCACCGGTGCTGCCCAGATGGACGGCGCAATCCTGGTAGTAGCTTCTACTGACGGCCCAATGCCACAGACTCGTGAGCACATCCTGCTGTCTCGTCAGGTAGGTGTACCTTTCATCATCGTATTCATGAACAAGTGTGACATGGTAGACGATGAAGAGCTGTTGGAACTGGTAGAGATGGAAGTTCGTGAACTGCTGTCTGAGTACGATTTCCCAGGTGATGACCTGCCAGTAATTCAGGGTTCAGCTCTGAAAGCTCTGGAAGGCGACGCTCAGTGGGAAGCCAAGATCATCGAACTGGCCGAAGCACTGGATACCTACATCCCTGAGCCAGAGCGTGATATCGATAAGCCATTCCTGCTGCCTATCGAAGACGTATTCTCAATCTCTGGTCGCGGTACTGTAGTAACAGGTCGTGTAGAGCGCGGTATCATCAAAGTCGGTGACGAAGTAGAAATCGTGGGTATCCACGACACTACCAAGACCACCTGTACTGGTGTAGAAATGTTCCGTAAGCTGCTGGACGAAGGTCGTGCCGGTGAGAACTGCGGTATCCTGCTGCGTGGTACCAAGCGTGATGAAGTAGAGCGTGGTCAAGTACTGGCTAAGCCTGGTTCAATCACTCCACACACCAAGTTCGAATCAGAAGTTTACGTCCTGTCTAAAGAAGAAGGTGGTCGTCACACTCCATTCTTCAAAGGCTACCGTCCACAGTTCTACTTCCGTACAACTGACGTGACCGGTACTATCGAACTGCCAGAAGGCGTAGAGATGGTAATGCCAGGTGACAACATCAAGATGACAGTAACTCTGATCTGCCCAATCGCGATGGATGAAGGTCTGCGCTTCGCCATCCGTGAAGGTGGCCGTACAGTTGGTGCTGGTGTTGTAGCCAAGATCATCGCTTAATTGCTGATCTAAGCTATCGTAAAAAGGCGACCCCAGGGTCGCCTTTTTATTGGCCGTTTGTCAGTCGTTCAAAAACGGTTGGCAATGAGTGCTAAAGTCAGTATAATCTGCGCCACTTTTTGACAGCGTTAATGCTGTTGATAATTCCGACAGTAGGCTTGTAATCCGTAACTGGATGAGTATAATAGCCTCCTCGCTTAACTTGAGTAAGCGACAAAGTTGATTTAGCCCTAGGGGCTAAACACAAATACAGCGACTCCGATTGGGAGTCGAACGGTTAAATCATCTCGCTCTGTCTTTCCAAGAAAGGAAATGGCTAGAGGGTGATTTTTTATGTGTCCATTTTAGGAGCTCTGGTCAATGCAGAACCAAAGAATCCGTATCCGCTTGAAAGGATTTGATCATCGTTTGATTGATCAGTCTACTGCGGAAATCGTTGAAACTGCTAAGCGTACTGGCGCCCAGGTACGTGGTCCTATCCCACTGCCTACGCGCAAAGAGCGTTATACCGTTTTGATCTCTCCGCACGTTAATAAAGATGCTCGTGACCAATACGAAATCCGTACTCACAAGCGTTTGGTTGACATCGTAGAGCCAACTGAGAAGACAGTCGACGCGCTGATGCGTCTGGATCTTGCGGCTGGTGTCGACGTACAGATTAGCTTGGGTTAATTGAGATCCTTAGAAGAGGTTTGAGAGATGGCTATCGGTCTTATTGGTCGTAAAGTGGGTATGACCCGCATCTTCACCGAAGATGGCGTGTCTATCCCTGTTACTGTAATTGAAGTAAATGCAAACCGCGTTACTCAGGTGAAAACTCTGGAAAACGACGGCTACCGTGCACTTCAAGTTACTACTGGTGCCAAAAAAGCCAACCGCATCACTAAACCAGAAGCAGGTCACTTTGCCAAAGCGGGCGTTGACGCCGGCCGTGGTTTGTGGGAAATGCGTCTGGCAGACGGTGAATGCGAAGGCATTGAAGTTGGTGCTGAGCTGAACGTAGATATCTTCGCTGACGTAGCGAAAGTAGATGTTACCGGTCAATCAAAAGGTAAAGGTTTCCAAGGTGGCGTTAAGCGCTGGAACTTCCGTACCCAGGATATGACTCACGGTAACTCATTGGCGCACCGTGCTAACGGTTCTATCGGTCAGAACCAGACGCCAGGTCGCGTATTCAAAGGCAAAAAAATGTCAGGCCACATGGGTGCTGAGCGTGTTACCACTCAAAATCTGGACGTAGTACGTGTAGATGCTGAGCGTAACCTGCTGCTGGTTAAAGGTGCTGTTCCAGGCGCTACCAATGGCGACCTGATCATCAAGCCTGCCGTTAAAGCCTAAGGTCTGAGGAGATAGTAATGGAATTGGTATTGAAAGACGCGCAAAGCGCTCTTGAAGTTTCCGAAACTACCTTCGGCCGTGACTTTAATGAAGCACTGGTTCATCAGGTAGTTGTAGCTTACGCTGCAAACGCGCGTCAGGGCACTCGTGCTCAGAAAACTCGCGCTGAAGTGACTGGCTCTGGCAAAAAGCCATGGCGCCAAAAAGGTACTGGCCGCGCTCGTGCGGGTGGTGTCAAGGGCCCAATCTGGCGTGGCGGTGGCGTAACTTTCGCTGCTAAAACCCAGGATCACAGCCAGAAAGTCAACAAGAAAATGTACCGCGGCGCTCTGAAGAGCATTCTGTCCGAGCTGGTACGTCAAGAACGTCTGATCGTTGTTGAAAAGTTTGCTGTTGAAGCTCCTAAAACTAAAGAGCTGAAGGCCAAGCTGAAAGACATGGGTCTGGAAGACGTATTGATTGTGACTTCCGAAGTTGACGAGAACCTGTTCTTGGCAGCTCGCAACCTGTACAAGGTTGATGTTCGTGATGTTGCTGGTATCGACCCAGTAAGCCTGATCGCGTTCGACAAAGTGCTGGTAACTGCTGATGCTGTTAAGCAAATCGAGGAGATGCTGGCATGATCCGCGAAGAACGTTTACTGAAAGTTATTCTGGCGCCTCACATCTCTGAAAAGAGCACTGTGGTTGCTGAGAAGAACAACACTGTAGTTTTCCGTGTAGCTATCGACGCCACTAAAGCAGAGATCAAAGCTGCAGTTGAAAAACTGTTTGAAGTTGAAGTTGATTCAGTTCGCACTCTGGTGAACAAAGGCAAAACCAAGCGTCACGGTGCCCGTGCTGGTCGTCGCAGCGATTGGAAAAAAGCCTATGTTACTCTGGCTGAGGGTGCTGACATCGATTTCGTCGGCGCTGAAGCGTAAGGAGATTACTCATGGCAGTTATTAAGTGTAAGCCAACCTCTCCAGGTCGTCGCCACGTCGTTAAAGTGGTGAACACTGACCTGCACAAGGGTAAACCTTTTGCTGGCCTGTTGGCGAAAAAATCTAAGAGTGGCGGCCGTAACAACACTGGTCGTATCACTGTTCGTCACGTTGGTGGTGGTCATAAGCAACACTACCGTCTTATTGACTTCAAACGTGATAAAGATGGTATCCCAGCGAAGATTGAGCGTCTGGAATACGATCCAAACCGTACTGCGCACATCGCGCTGGTACTGTACGCAGACGGTGAGCGTCGCTATATCCTGGCAGCCAAAGGCATGCAGGCTGGTGACAAAATCGTTTCTGGCGTAGAAGCTGAAATCAAGACAGGTAACGCCCTGCCACTGCGTAACATCCCAGTTGGTAGCGTAGTTCACGCTGTTGAAATGAAACCTGGCAAAGGTGCTCAAATTGCACGTTCTGCCGGTGCTTATGTACAAGTTGTAGCTCGTGATGGCGCTTATGCCACTCTGCGTCTTCGCTCTGGCGAAATGCGCAAAGTGCCAGTTGATTGCCGCGCGACTCTGGGTGAAGTTGGTAACGCCGAGCATATGCTGCGTCAGCTGGGTAAAGCTGGTGCCAAGCGCTGGAGAGGCGTACGCCCAACAGTTCGTGGTGTTGCAATGAACCCAGTAGACCATCCACATGGTGGTGGTGAAGGCCGTACTTCTGGTGGTCGTCACCCAGTGACTCCATGGGGTGTGCCAACTAAGGGTTACAAGACCCGTAGTAACAAGCGCACTGACAAGTACATCGTACGTCGTCGTAATAAATAGTAAGAGGATTCGCCATGCCACGTTCTCTCAAGAAAGGTCCATTCATTGACCTGCACTTGCTGAAGAAGGTAGAGAAAGCGGTGGAAGCAGGTGACAAGAAGCCTATTAAGACTTGGTCACGTCGCTCTATGATCATTCCAAACATGATTGGTTTGACCATCGCTGTCCATAATGGTCGTCAGCACGTTCCTGTGTTCGTAACTGACGAAATGATCGGCCACAAGCTTGGTGAATTCTCACCAACTCGCACTTATCGCGGCCATGCTGCTGATAAGAAAGCGAAGAAGCGCTAATACGGGAGGAGTAAGATGGAAGTTTTAGCTAAACATCGTTTTGCCCGTACGTCGCCTCAAAAGGCTCGTCTGGTAGCTGATCAGATCCGCGGTCTGCCTGTTTCCAAGGCCCTCGAGATCCTGACCTTTAGCCCCAAGAAAGCCGCCGTACTGGTCAAAAAAGTACTGGATTCAGCCATTGCCAATGCTGAGCACAATCAAGGTGCCGACATTGATGAACTGAAAGTTGGAAAAGTCTTCGTTGATGAAGGCCCAACCATGAAGCGCATCATGCCACGTGCTAAAGGCCGCGCCGACCGTATCATGAAGCGTACCAGCCACATTACTGTGGTTGTATCAGATCGCTAGGAGAGAGCAATGGGACAGAAAGTACATCCTAATGGTATCCGTTTGGGTATCACTAAGCCTTGGATCTCTACCTGGTACGCTGATAAAGCAGACTACGCTGCTAATCTGCACGGCGACTGGGAAGTGCGTAAGTTTCTCGAAGAGAAGCTGAAAGCCGCATCAGTATCTAAGATCGTTATCGAACGCCCAGCGAAAAGCATCCGCGTTACCATTCACACTGCCCGTCCAGGTGTTGTGATCGGTAAGAAAGGTGAAGACGTTGAGGTTCTGCGTGCTGAAGTTGCCAAAATTACTGGCACTCCTGCGCAAATTAACATCGCTGAGATCCGCAAGCCTGAGTTGGACGCCAAGCTGGTAGCCGATTCAATCGCTCAACAGCTGGAACGTCGTGTTATGTTCCGTCGCGCTATGAAGCGTGCGGTACAGAACGCTATGCGTCTGGGCGCTAAAGGTATCAAAGTTGAAGTTAGTGGCCGTTTAGGCGGCGCTGAGATTGCGCGCACCGAGTGGTATCGCGAAGGCCGTGTGCCTCTGCATACACTGCGTGCTGACATCGACTATTCAACCTCTGAAAGTCACACTCAATACGGTGTGATCGGCATTAAAGTTTGGGTCTTCAAAGGTGAAGTTCTGGACGGTATCATGCCTCAGATCGAAGAGCCGAAGCAGCAACCTAAGCGCAAGCCTCGTGGTAAATAGGAGAGCCGGCAATGCTGCAACCTAAACGTATGAAGTTTCGCAAAATGTTCAAAGGCCGCAACCGCGGTCTGGCGAACGGTACTGAAGTTAGCTTCGGTACATTTGGTCTGAAAGCAGTTGGCCGCGGCCGTTTGACTGCACGTCAGATCGAATCTGCCCGTCGTGCAATGACACGTCACGTTAAGCGTCAAGGAAAAATCTGGATCCGGGTTTTCCCTGACAAGCCAATTACCTCTAAGCCTCTTGAAGTGCGTATGGGTAAAGGTAAAGGTAACGTTGAATACTGGGTATGTCAGATTCAACCAGGTAAGGTACTCTATGAAATGAATGGTGTTTCAGAAGAGCTGGCCCGCGAAGCTTTCGCACTGGCCGCTGCTAAACTGCCTATCAAGACTACCTTCGTAACTAAGACGGTGATGTAATGAAAGCGAGCGAACTGAGAGAAAAGAGCGTTGAGGAATTGAACGCTGAACTGCTTGGTCTGCTGCGTGAGCAGTTTAACCTGCGTATGCAACACGCCACTGGTCAGCTGGCACAAACTCACCAGCTGAAACAAGTGCGCCGTAACATTGCGCGCGTTAAGACCATTATTACTTCTAAGGCAGGTGCATAATGTCTGAGAAAATCCGTACTTTGCAGGGTAAAGTCATCAGCGACAAGATGGACAAGTCCATCACTGTAGCTGTTGAGCGTCAAGTTAAGCACCCAATCTACGGTAAGTACATCAAACGTACTACTAAGATCCATGCACATGACGAACAAAACCAGTGTAAAGAAGGTGATTTCGTGTCTATTCGCGAATGTCGCCCTCTGTCCAAGACCAAGTCATGGACCCTGGTTGAAGTAGTAAGCAAGGCCTAATTTTTAATTAGGTTAACTGGTAAACGGCTCCTTTTCGGGGCCGTTTGTTTTTTAATACTATCCATCCTCTATTTATGGTGTTATACTTGCGCGCCATTTTTGACCGATTTGAACGGCAAAAGTGGTGTTTATTTAGCCCCATGGTGGGGATTGTGTAGTAACGATAGCGGAGCACTTAAAATGATCCAAATGCAATCGACTCTCGATGTCGCATGTAACAGCGGCGCGCGCAGAGTTCAGTGTATTAAGGTCTTGGGTGGCTCTCATCGTCGTTATGCCGGTATCGGCGACATCATCAAGGTTTCTGTTAAAGAAGCCATTCCTCGCGCTAAAGCGAAGAAAGGTGATGTGTATAACGCGGTGGTAGTCCGTACTAAGAAAGGCGTACGTCGTCCAGACGGTTCTGTCATTCGCTTCGATCGGAATGCAGCGGTATTGCTTAACGCAAACCTTGCCCCGATTGGTACTCGTATCTTTGGACCTGTGACACGTGAACTGCGTACTGAGCAATTCATGAAGATTGTGTCGCTGGCACCAGAAGTACTGTAAGGAGCTTCAAAATGGCAGCAAAAATCCGTCGTGAAGACGAAGTAATTGTACTGGCCGGTAAGGATAAGGGTAAGCGCGGTAAGGTTACTCGTGTACTTACTACCGGTAAGTTAATTGTTGAAGGCATCAATCTCGTTAAGAAGCACCAGAAGCCTAACCCACAACTGGGTGTGACTGGTGGTATCGTTGAGAAAGAAGCACCGATTCAAGCATCTAATGTTGCGATCTTTAACCCTGTCACTGGCAAGGCGGATCGTGTTGGTTTCCGATTCGAAGACGGTAAGAAAGTCCGTTTCTTCAAATCGAACAGTGAACTCGTTAAGTAACTGGAGTAAACGATGGCGAAACTGCATGATAGATACAAAGAGACTGTTGTTGCTGAACTGACTAAAAAGTTCGGTTATACCAGTGTCATGCAAGTCCCTCGGATTGAGAAAATCACCCTGAACATGGGTGTTGGCGAAGCCGTAGCTGACAAGAAAATCATGGAAAATGCTGTCCGTGATATGACTGCTATTGCCGGCCAAAAACCAGTTGTGACTGTAGCTCGTAAGTCAGTTGCTGGTTTTAAAATCCGTGAAGGCTACCCTATTGGCTGTAAAGTAACCCTGCGCGGTGAGCGTATGTGGGAATTCTTTGAGCGTTTAGTTGACATCGCAATCCCTCGTATCCGTGACTTCCGTGGTCTGAGCGCTAAGTCGTTCGACGGCCGTGGTAACTACGCGATGGGCGTGCGCGAGCAGATCATCTTCCCAGAAATCGACTACGATAAAGTCGATAAGATTCGTGGTATGGATATTGTTATCACTACCTCTGCGAATACTGACGAAGAAGGTCGCGCTTTGCTTGATGCTTTCAACTTCCCATTCAAGAAATAAGGGGTAGCGAAATGGCAAAACTGTCAATGAAGGCACGTGAAGCAAAACGTGCAAAGCTCGTGGCCAAGTATGCTGAAAAGCGTGCAGCTCTTAAGGCTATCATCAGCAGCCCTGAGTCTTCTGACGAAGCTCGTTGGGATGCGGTTCTTAAGCTGCAAGCTCTACCACGTGATTCAAGCGCATCGCGTCAACGCAATCGCTGTAATCAAACTGGCCGCCCTCATGGTTTCCTGCGCAAATTCGGCCTGAGCCGTATCAAGCTGCGTGAAGCAACCATGCGTGGTGAAGTTCCTGGTCTGCGTAAGGCCAGCTGGTAAGCACTTGTCACGGAGTAAGCTAATATGAGCATGCAAGATCCTATTGCGGATATGTTGACCCGTATTCGTAACGGCCAAGCTGCTAACAAAGTATCTGTGAAGATGCCTTCTGCCAAACTGAAAGTTGCTATCGCAAAGCTGCTGAAAGATGAAGGTTACATCACTGACTACGCCGTAGCAGAAGAAGGCGCTAAGCCTGAACTGGAAATCACTCTGAAGTATTTCCAGGGCCAACCTGTTGTTGAGACTATCCAGCGCGTAAGCCGTCCCGGTCTTCGTATTTACAAAGGTAAAGACGAGCTGCCAAAGGTTATGGGCGGACTGGGTGTCGCAATTGTGTCCACTTCTAAAGGCCTGATGACTGATCGTGCCGCCCGCCTTGCAGGCATGGGTGGTGAGGTTATCTGCTACGTAGCGTAAGGAGCTAGGAATGTCTCGTGTAGCAAAAGCACCAGTATCTATTCCAGCCGGCGTAGAGGTGACTTTAAACGACCAAACTATTACCGTTAAAGGCGGTAAAGGTAGTCTGACTCGAGTAATCAACAGCGCAGTTAACGTTGTTGTTGAAGGTGCAGAAATCAAGTTCTCTCCTGTCGAAGGCGTTGCTAACGCTTGGGCACAGGCTGGTACTGCTCGTGCACTGATCAACAACATGGTTGTTGGTGTTTCTCAGGGTTTCGAAAAGAAGCTGAAGCTGGTTGGTGTGGGTTACCGTGCCAAAGTTAGCGGCAGCGCTCTTGACCTGACCTTAGGTTTCTCTCACCCTCTGGTTCATCAATTGCCAGCAGGCGTTACAGCTGAATGCCCAAGCCAAACAGACATCGTACTGAAAAGTATCGATAAAGAGCTGGTTGGTCAGGTTGCGGCTGAAATTCGTGGCTATCGTCCACCAGAGCCTTATAAGGGCAAGGGTGTTCGCTATGATGACGAACAAGTACGCCGTAAAGAGGCTAAGAAGAAGTAGGTAACGCGATATGGATAAGAAAACATCTCGCTTGCGCCGCGCGACTCGCGCTCGCAAGAAGATCCAAGAGCTGGGCGTCAACCGTCTGGTTGTACATCGTACACCGCGTCACATTTACGCTCAGGTAATCAACCCTGAAGCTCAGGTGTTGGCTGTTGCCTCTACTGCCGAGAAAGCAGTAAAGGAACAACTGAAGTACACCGGTAACGTAGATGCGGCCAAAGCAGTAGGTAAAGCTATTGCTGAGCGCGCGATCGAAAAAGGCGTAACTGTTGTTGCTTTCGATCGTTCTGGGTTCAAGTATCACGGTCGTGTTGCTGCTCTTGCAGAAGCCGCTCGTGAAGCTGGCCTCCAGTTCTAAGGGGTAAAACAATGGCTAAATTAGAAGCTCAGCAAAAAGACGATCTGCAAGAAAAGCTGATTGCAGTTAATCGTGTTTCTAAAGTAGTTAAAGGTGGTCGTATCTTTAGCTTCACCGCTCTGACTGTAGTGGGTGATGGTAACGGTAAGATCGGCTACGGCTATGGTAAAGCGCGTGAAGTTCCAGCTGCTATTCAAAAAGCAATGGAAAAAGCCCGTCGCAACATGGTTACTGTAAACCTGAACGAAGGCACTCTGCACCATCCAGTGAAGGGTCGCCACTCTGGTTCACGCGTTTACATGCAACCTGCTTCAGAGGGTACCGGTATTATCGCCGGTGGCGCAATGCGTGCCGTATTGGAAGTAGCAGGCGTTCACAACGTTCTGTCGAAAGCATACGGTTCTACTAACCCGATCAACATCGTTCGTGCAACTGTTGACGCTCTGGTACACATGAAGTCACCAGCGCAGATTGCAGCCAAGCGTGGCCTGAATGTTGATGAAATTCGGGGGTAATGCACCATGGCTACTAAAACTATCAAAGTAACCCAGACCAAAAGTGCTATCGGCCGTCTGCCTAAGCACAAGGCCACTCTGACTGGTCTTGGTCTGCGTCGTATTGGTCACACCGTTGAGCTGGAAGATACTCCTGCTGTTCGCGGTATGATCAATAAGGTCTACTACATGGTAAAGGTGGAGGACTAATCAATGCGTCTCAATACTTTATCTCCAGCAGCAGGCGCTAAGTCTGCACCTAAGCGTGTAGGCCGTGGTATTGGTTCTGGCTTGGGTAAGACCGCTGGTCGCGGTCACAAGGGTCAAAAATCTCGTAGCGGTGGCGGTGTACGTCCTGGCTTCGAGGGTGGTCAAATGCCACTTAAGATCCGTCTGCCTAAGTTCGGCTTTACCTCGCGTATCGCTATGGTAACTGCTGAAGTTCGCTTGAGTGAACTGGCAAAAGTTACTGGTGACGTTATCGACCTGAACGCACTGAAAGATGCGAACGTAATAACTCGCAACATCCAGTTTGCGAAAATCGTTCTTTCAGGTACCATTGAGCGCCCAGTGACCATAAAAGGTCTGAAAGTCAAGGGTGCACGCTCAGTAGATCTGAAGGTGACCAAGGGCGCTCGCGTAGTTATTGAAGCTGCCGGCGGTAAGATCGAGAATATCGAGGAATAATAGGTCGATGGCAAAACCAGGACTTGATTTAAAAAGCGCGAAAGGTGGACTTTCTGAATTGAAAGCTCGCCTCCTGTTCGTGATTGGCGCAATTATCGTGTTTCGTGCCGGTTCATTTGTGCCAATTCCTGGTATTGACGCTGCTGTATTGGCAGAGCTGTTTGCTCAGCAAAAGAGCACCATCCTGGGCATGTTTAACATGTTCTCGGGTGGTGCCCTTGAGCGCGCCTCTATTTTTGCATTGGGGATCATGCCGTATATTTCGGCCTCGATCATCATGCAGTTACTGACTGTTGTGCATCCCGCACTCGCTGAACTGAAGAAGGAAGGTGAGTCAGGACGCAAGAAAATTAGCCAGTATACAAGATGGGGTACGCTGGTGTTGGGTACATTCCAGTCGATCGGTATTGCAACAGGATTGCCAAATCTGGTGAACGGCCTGGTGGTCGATCCTGGTTTTGAGTTCTATTTTGTTGCAGTCGTCAGTTTAGTCACCGGAACCATGTTCCTGATGTGGCTTGGCGAGCAAATTACCGAGCGTGGTATAGGTAACGGTATTTCGATCCTGATTTTCGCAGGTATCGTAGCCGGTCTGCCTTCTGCTATCGGTCAAACGGCCGAGCAAGCGCGTCAAGGCGACTTGAACGTACTGGTATTGTTGTTGATTGCGGTGATTGTGTTTGCCGTAACCTATTTCGTGGTATTTGTGGAGCGTGGTCAGCGTCGTATCGTCGTTAACTATGCCAAGCGTCAGCAGGGCCGTAAGGTGTTTGCCGCGCAGTCAACCCACCTGCCGCTGAAGGTTAATATGGCCGGCGTAATTCCGCCAATTTTTGCGTCCAGCATTATTCTGTTCCCAGGCACACTGGCTCAGTGGTTTGGTAAGAATCCGTCTATGGAATGGCTGTCTGAGGTTTCTCTCGCAGTTTCTCCTGGACAGCCGCTGTACTCTCTGTTGTATGCAGCAGCAATTATTTTCTTCTGTTTCTTCTATACCGCGTTGGTATTTAACCCACGCGAGACAGCAGATAACCTGAAGAAGAGCGGTGCGTTTATTCCCGGGATCCGTCCCGGCGAACAGACTTCGCGTTACATTGATAAAGTGATGACCCGTTTGACTCTGGCAGGCGCGTTGTATATTACTTTTATCTGTTTAATTCCGGAGTTCATGTTAATCGCATGGAAAGTACAGTTCTATTTTGGCGGTACTTCACTACTGATTATGGTAGTTGTGATCATGGACTTCATGGCTCAGGTTCAGACCCATATGATGTCTCATCAATATGAGTCTGTGATGAAGAAAGCTAATCTGGTGAACAAAGCGAATCTCGATCGCTTTGGTCGATAAGATAGCTTTACGGAGTGATGAAATGAAAGTTCGAGCTTCCGTGAAGAAGATCTGCCGTAACTGCAAGATCGTCAAGCGTAGTGGCGTTGTACGCGTTATCTGTGTTGAACCAAAACACAAACAGCGTCAAGGCTGAAAAATCTTGGCCAGCTCTTAACTGGGCTGGCCAAAAATATTGTTTGCAAACTAGTCATCTGTCGAGTATCCTTTCGGGCTTTTCACAGATGGCCTTTAACTTAAGGAGTGCATAGTGGCCCGTATCGCTGGCATTAACATTCCTGATCAAAAGCACACAGTCATTGCACTGACTGCTATCTACGGTATCGGTCGTACTCGCGCTAAAGCTATCTGCGCGGCTACAGCCATTGCCGAAGACGCTAAGATCAAGGAATTGAGCGAAGCTCAAATCGATACTCTACGCGAAGAAGTTGCCAAATACTCAGTAGAAGGTGACTTACGCCGTGAGGTTTCAATGAACATCAAGCGTCTTATGGACCTTGGTTGTTATCGTGGCCTCCGCCATCGCCGTAGCCTGCCTCTCCGTGGGCAACGTACTAAGACCAATGCGCGTACTCGCAAAGGTCCACGTAAACCAATCAAGAAGTAACGGGAAGGTAGACAATGGCTAAAGTTCCGTCACGTTCTCCGCGTAAGCGCGTACGTAAACAGGTTGCTGATGGCATGGCTCATATCCATGCGTCTTTCAACAATACAATTGTTACTATCACAGATCGTCAAGGTAACGCTCTGTCATGGGCGACTGCAGGTGGTTCAGGTTTCCGTGGTTCACGTAAATCTACCCCATTTGCTGCGCAGGTGGCAGCTGAGCGCGCAGGTACTGCCGCTCAGGATTATGGTGTTAAAAACCTTGAAGTTTTCGTGAAGGGTCCAGGTCCAGGTCGTGAGTCAGCCATTCGTGCGCTGAACGCTGTTGGTTACAAAATTACCAACATCACTGATGTGACGCCGATCCCTCATAACGGTTGTCGTCCTCCTAAAAAACGCCGCGTGTAATTGGCAGTTTCGTTAGGATAGTTGGAGAAAGATCATGGCAAGATACTTGGGTCCCAAGCTCAAGCTCAGCCGCCGGGAAGGTACTGACCTTTTCCTGAAAAGCGGTGTGAGAGCAATCGATTCGAAGTGTAAGCTGGAAGCAGCACCTGGACAGCATGGCGCTCGTAAGCCACGTCTGTCTGATTATGGCTTGCAGTTACGCGAGAAACAAAAAGTTCGTCGTATTTACGGTGTGCTGGAAAAGCAATTCCGTAACTACTACAAAGAGGCTGCACGTCTGAAAGGCAACACAGGTGAAAACCTGCTGCAACTTTTGGAAACCCGTCTGGATAACGTAGTTTATCGTATGGGCTTTGGTGCGACTCGTGCAGAAGCACGTCAGCTGGTTAGCCATAAGTCAATTATGGTCAACGGTCGTGTTGTTAACATTCCGTCATTCAAAGTGTCTGCGAATGATGTTGTAAGCATTCGCGAGAAGTCACAGAAGCAAGCCCGTATCAAGGCTGCTCTGGAAGTGGCTGCTCAACGCGAGAAGCCTACATGGGTTGAAGTCGACAGCGCAAAAATGGAAGGTGCTTTCAAGCGTCTGCCAGAACGTAGCGATTTGTCTGCGGAAATTAACGAACAGCTGATCGTCGAGCTTTACTCTAAGTAAGGCTAACAAACAAGAGAGGACACAATGCAGGGTTCTGTTACAGAATTTCTTAAACCGCGTCTCGTTGATATCGAGCAGGTTAACCCAACTCGTGCCAAGGTGACTCTGGAGCCACTCGAGCGTGGTTTCGGTCATACTTTGGGTAACGCGTTGCGTCGCATCCTATTGTCGTCTATGCCCGGCTGCGCGGTTACCGAAGTCGAGATCGACGGCGTACTGCATGAATACAGCAGTAAGGAAGGCGTACAAGAAGATATCCTTGAAATATTGCTGAACCTGAAAGGGCTGGCAGTCATTATCGAGGGTAAAGACGAGGCTATGCTCACTCTGAGCAAGTCCGGCGCAGGCCCTGTTACCGCAGCCGACATCACCCACGACGGCGATGTCACAATCGTGAACCCGGATCATGTTATCTGTCATCTGACTGGTAACAATGACATCAGCATGCGTATCCGTGTTGAGCGTGGTCGTGGTTATGTACCGGCTTCTGCCCGTGCACAAACCGAAGACGATGATCGCCCAATCGGTCGTTTGCTGGTTGATGCTTCATTCTCACCTGTTGCTCGCATTGCCTACAATGTAGAAGCAGCTCGTGTGGAACAGCGTACTGACTTGGACAAGCTGATCATCGATATGACCACTAACGGTACTATCGATCCTGAAGAAGCTATCCGTCGTTCTGCGACTATCCTGGCTGAACAGCTGGATGCCTTCGTTGAATTGCGTGATGTGACCGAGCCAGAGCAGAAGGAAGAGAAACCGGAGTTCGATCCGATTCTGTTGCGTCCTGTCGACGATTTAGAGCTAACTGTACGTTCGGCTAACTGTTTGAAAGCCGAAGCGATTCATTACATCGGAGATCTGGTACAACGCACTGAAGTTGAGCTGCTCAAAACACCTAACCTGGGTAAGAAATCTCTTACCGAGATCAAGGATGTGTTGGCATCTCGCGGACTGTCGCTAGGTATGCGTCTGGAAAACTGGCCACCGGCTAGTTTGGCAGACGACCTGTAAGTCCCAGGTTTTGTACAGATTTAGGTTATAAGGATTAGGTCATGCGCCATCGTAAGAGTGGTCGTCAACTTAACCGCAACAGCAGTCACCGCCAAGCCATGTTCCGTAACATGGCAAGTTCACTGGTTCGTCATGAAATCATCAAGACAACCGTAGTGAAGGCCAAAGAACTGCGTCGCGTAGTTGAGCCTCTGATAACACTTGCTAAAAGTGACAGCGTAGCAAACCGTCGTCTGGCGTTTGCTCGTACTCGCGACCAAGAAGTCGTAGGTAAACTGTTTAACGAACTGGGTCCACGCTATCAGGAACGTCCTGGTGGTTACACCCGTATCCTGAAGTGCGGTCTGCGTGCCGGTGATAAAGCCCCTATGGCTTACATCGAGCTGGTTGGTCGCCCAGAAGCTGCTGAAGCTGTAGAAGTTGAAGCTGCTGCTGAGTAATCTCAGGTAAGTTCTGAAAAAGCCCCGCTAACCGCGGGGCTTTTTATTTGTTCGTCGCCGAAGGTCAATCCACGAGTTCGGCCTGCTCCCTGACCCTTTCCGGCAAACTCAGTTGCCATCGCTTTAAACCACTCTCACTGAATAGATAAGCACCACTGGTATCCATCTTGGGGAATATCTCTGCCGGCATTTTGCCCGCCAGGATCTGTTTCGCTATGGTACCCGCTATGCGTCCATGTTTGTTGCCATCCAGAATATAGCCCCCAATATTGCCCTCAGGGCCGACACTGAAATGCCAAAAACCAAAATGAGGCACAGTGGCGTTGTCGTGGGTCCAACGCGCTACCTGCAGCTCATCTACCGTTTGTTGCTTATCGTCTTGCAGCGTTTGATACAGGGCCACAAACACGGCGTCATAGCCACGTTCTCTGGCACTCGAAACAGACGACTGCCAACTGCTGAACTTCTGATGTTGTTCTATATCGATTTGGTTGTTGCCTATCATCAAATTTTGGTTGAGCTTTTTGATGGAGGCTACCGCTGTATCCGAGGTATAGCCTGAGTCAAACAGTAACAAAAACTTGTGTGGTGGTTGAGTTGGCAGCATGGCCTGTGCCATCAAGAGGGAACGTTTGAACAGGGGGCGCTCCAGCACACCGGTAATGTTACCTGTATGCTTTATTCCGTAGTCACGAGGATTGCCGTTGATCCCTAGATAAACCACAGGAGTCTGGGTTTGGCTGAAGCGCTCATGTAGCAGCATCAAGGCATTGTCATCGGCGAGAAATACCAAATCGGGTTTAAGTTCCAGGTATCTTTGCCAAGCACTATCGGCCTGGATTTTAAATTGCGCTTTGGGTAGTCGCTTGGTATCGAGAGCGAAGGTGTGAAATTGGTGCTTATCACCGAGGATAGCTCTTATGCCGGCTTTATAACTTTGATCCCAGGGATATTCAGCATGGTAGGACTCAATCAGCAAGAGATTGGCGGCACCGGTTGGCAGTGAAAGCAGTAACCCCAGAAAAACCAATGCGCGCATGCTAAGTCCTTGTATCCAGTCTATAGAATTTTAGCGTGGCAGAAATTTCAGACTCTGCAAGTAATAAAAAAGCCTCCGAAGAGGCTTTTTTATCTATGGGCATTTACTTGGCGCCGCCGACCTGTTGCGTGTTGTACTCAAGCTTTTCATGGGTCTGGCCCATGGCTTCGGCAACTTCAGGTGGCATATAGTTTTCATCATGCTTGGCCAGCACTTCAGAGGCTTCTAACTTACCACCTTCAATCAATACGCCCTGAGCGACGATACCCTGGCCTTCACGGAAGAGGTCAGGCAAGAGGTCATCATAAGTCACAATGATTTCGCCGCCGGCGGCATCATGTACGGCAAACTCAACATGCAGGCTTTCAGGGTCACGCACCATAGAGCCTACAGTAACCATGCCGCCCACGCGGATCCGCTGGCCCACTTCCGGCTTGATGCCAGTATCCTTTTTACCATTGACTATCTCGGTGGGAGTATAGAAGAGGTTAAGGTTGGAGTTGAGGGCATATAACAGCAAGGAAGCCACGGCAGCAACACCTGCAATCAAGGCTACAGCCAATACCAGTCTCTTTTTGCGTCTTGGGTTCACGATCTGTTACTCCGGTTTTGAGCGAGGCGTTCCTCACGTTGCACTTTGGATGCTATTTCCTGCAGTACCCGACGCTTCTTCATCGAACTGACCAGGATAAGCAGGCTAAGGGACACGAAAGTGACACCGTAGGCCAACCACACATAGAAGGCATAGCCGCCCATGTTGAAAAACTCTGCTAAAGATTGAAACTGCATTATTTGACTCCTTCGGCCTTGGCCAGTTCCCTAACCCAAGGGCGCATTCCGTTACGGGCCAGAATTTCGGCACGGAAACGCACTAGAGTGATGGCACCTATCATCAAACCAAACCCAAATATGTTGATCAATAAAGGGTAGAGCATGTCGGTAGACATGGTCGACTTTTCGGTGATTCGGATAGTGGATGGCTGGTGCAGTGAGTTCCACCATTCAACCGAATACTTAATGATAGGGATATTGATCACTCCAACTATGGCCAGAATGCCGGCGGCTCTGGCGGCCAGAACCTTGTCTTCGAATGAGGCATAAAGAGAGATAACCCCTAGATACAGGAACAACAGCACAAGTTCAGAGGTCAGGCGTGCATCCCAAACCCACCAAGTGCCCCACATGGGTTTACCCCAGGTGGCACCAGTGAACAGAGCGATAAAGGTGACCACGGCACCAATTGGTGCGATAGAAGCGGCGGCCCAATCGGCCAGCTTGATCTGCCACACCAGGCCTATGAAGGCTGCGGTTGCCATACCCATGTAAGCAGCCATCGACATGGATGCCGCTGGTACGTGGATAAAGATAATACGGTAGCTGTCACCTTGTTGGTAATCTGTGGGAGCAAATGCCAAACCCCACACGGTTCCGGTTGCGATAAGTGCCAGGGCAAGCAGTGCAAACCAAGGCAGTAGTTTTCCTGACAGTTGATACGCCCTTTGAGGGTCGGCGTAGGGATGTAACCATTTCCACATTTCAGTTAGTACTCACTCGCAATGAGGCACCAATAGCAAAAGGTGCCAAGACTAAAGAACCGACCAGCATGGCGCCTAGAATCGCCAGCTGACCATCATAGGGTTGTTTGGATGCTGCAAAGTCGATCGCGCCGGTCGCAAAGATCAACACTGGTATATACAGTGGCAAAATCAGCAAGCTAAGCAGCACGCCGCCTTTGCGTAAGCCCACTGTAAGAGCAACACCTATGGCGCCAAGCAGACTCAATACAGGTGTCCCCAGCATCAAGGTGGCTATCAAGGCGCCGTAACTGTTGTCGTCCAGATGCAGCAGCACAGCCAACAGCGGTGCAATTATAATTAAAGGTACGCCAGTCAGTAACCAGTGAGCAAACACTTTGGCCAGTACCAACAGCGCCAGTGGCTGCGGGCTAAGCAACATCTGCTCCAGACTTCCGTCACTGAAGTCTGCCTTGAACAGCCGCTCCAGTGACAACATGGCTGCCAGCAAGGCCGCAACCCAGATAATCCCGGGAGCAATCCGGGTCAACACCTGTGGCTCAGGACCTATACCCAGCGGAAACAGGGTAACCACTATGATAAAAAACAGCAGTGGGTTAAAAATATCACCACGATGACGCACGGCAATCTGTAGATCCCGTTTCAGCAGGGTGAAAAATGCCTTGGTAAAACTAATGCCTCTGTTCATCTCTGCTAAGCCTTATACGAAGCGATAATCCAAGCGGATTTTCCGCAACCTTTCATCTGTAATGATGCCCATATCCTGGTGGGTCGTCAGAATGACGCAACCACCGGCATCGGCATGGCGAATATAGAGTTGCTCCAATTCAGCGACCCCTTTCTTGTCGATCGCGGTAAAGGGCTCATCCAGAATCCAGATTTTACAGGCGGTATGCCAGAGCCTGGCGAGTGCGGTTCGTCTGTGTTGGCCAGCAGAAAGGTGGCCTGCAAGCGCTTCTTCAAACCCGGTCAGGTTGACTTTGGCAAGGATTTCCCGTGCATCAAAGTCATCATACCCACTGATTCTTAAATTGAAGTTAAGGTTTTCCTCGGCGGTGAGTTCGCTTTTCACGCCGGCGAGATGGCCCAGATAAAGCAGGTTTTCATTGAACTCATCGCGGCAACGAGTGATAGCTTCTCCCTGAAACAGGACTTCCCCCCCGTATGGGCGCGACAGACCTGCGAGGATCCGCAGCAGGCTGGTTTTACCGGCGCCGTTGGGACCTTCAATTTGGACTATATCGCCAGGGTTGATATCGAAGCTGAGTTCATCGAACAGTATCCGCTCTTCACGAATACAAGTGAGGCTGCTTGCCGACAGCAGTGATGTAGGTTTTGGTTCTGCCACTGAGCCCTCTATAACAAGCGGTAAGGAAACACAAGAGATACTAACACATGCTCTGGCTGGGGTTTACCACTGCATCGCACTAAGTTTCAGCAATTTGATATGCTTCCAATAAAAGTGAATTTTTGGGAACTTTTTAATCTGTTACTAATATATTAATGAATTCGCGACCTTTGTCCTTATTTACAGGACAAGCTGCGATTTTAATCACAAAAAGATGAGATTTGTTGAAGTTTGTTGTACTCTTAGCGAGCTAAAATGAGTCTGCCTACTTTAACCAAGGGCAGCGTTGAGCTTTGTAAGTATTTGCATTAGGAACATTGAACATGAAAAAACTGTTAGCAATGACCGCAGTAGCTGCATTGACTATGTCTGCGAACGTGTCAGCCCAAGAAGGTGAGGCCGTTTTCAATAAAGCCTGCCAAGTCTGCCATAGCATGGGTGTTGCCGGTGCACCTAAAGCACACGATGCTGCTGCTTGGGAGCCTCGCCTGGCCAAAGGTATCGACACCCTGCTTAACAGCGTTAAGTCTGGTTTGAACGCTATGCCTCCTGGTGGCATGTGCACAGATTGTACTGATGAAGATTACAAGAACGCTATCGAGTTCATGTCCAAGTAATCAGGTATCATCATAAAAAAACCGGCATCAGCCGGTTTTTTTATGTCTGTTTACCAAGGATTACTGGACTTCGGTATCCAGCACCAGTTCGCCGCTGGCACCAACTTTAATGCTGGCCAGCTTACCTTGCAGATCGCCAGGCTGAGGCTTAACGCTGCCATGCTTGGACAATACCGCAATCACTTCAACGTCGGTTGCATCACTGAGTTTGACGTTGCCGCCCATGTTGGTGGAGTCATCCAGAGTCACAGTCACAGGTAATGACTTGGCACTCACCTTGGTGGCCGCCAGTGGAACTTTGGGGCCTTCCGTCGCTCTGGCAAAGATGAACAGCATATCAGTATTGCTGACCTTGGCTGCCAGTTCAGGAGCGATAGAAACATTCAGTGTCACTGTCTTGGCTGTGGCTGCCTTCAGGCCTTTATGGGCTTCGTCATTCGGCATGGTGGCACCACCTTCTGCCTGCATACGCATCTTGGCGCTGTCAATGGCATTGATCAGTGCGGCACGATCCACGTCGGCTCTATCGCTGTCGAGAATAGTCTGCCAAGCGCCGATGGCCTTGTTGTAGTCTGCGGTAAAGAAAGCATCCATACCAACCAGCAGTAAAGTGGAAGGGTCTTGTGGATCCAGCTTCAGTGCCTGATCGATCAGCGACTGAACCACAGGGATCATCTGCTGGCCAGCCTTATAGTAGAGGGCGGTGGCTTTAGGACCCAGCAGCTCGGCATGTACACCCACAAGTTCGATCACTTTATCGAAGGCCGCGACTGCCTGATCATATTGTCCGGCAGAGATATAGGCGTGACCCAGGCTGAACCAAGCCTGGCTGTTTTCAGGCTCCTGTTGCACAGCTGACTCCATCATCTGCACTCGCTGCATCATGATCTGCTCAGTGCTCATACCGGCATGGGGATTCTCTGGTTGAGGCGAATCGATATTTTGATAGGCACCCAACTGCTGATAGGAGTAGCCGGCAACAACCAGTAATACAACCGACATCAGACTTGGCCAGAGTAGCCCTTTAGGCTTAGCCTGAGAGTCGAGTGATTCGTCGGCTCCTTGTTTGATGTCCTGCAGTAAGCTGACTTCCAGTTCTTTTTTCAGGGATTCAAATTCGTCTTGATCCAGCAGTTCTTCCTGGTGTTCCTTCTCCAGAATGGCTAGACGTTCATTAAACAGTTCCAGGTTGGTCTGTTTGCGGACACCGGACTCTTCAGCCTTGAGCAGCTTCTGTTGCCGGAAGTGAGGAAGCCAGATCAGCCCCAGGCTGACTAACACAACAATCGCAATAAAAATCCAAAAAGTGGTCATTATGTTTATTTCACGTTGGTTTGTGACAAAGCGGGGTTACCGCACGGCCTGACTGCAAGATTATACGGAAAGATGATTCATTGAACAGTAATATAAGCCCCCCATCTGGGTTAATGGTCATAGTTGGGCACTGGTTCACAGTTCCAAATTTCAGCAAAAAATTCAATGAAACTTCTCTAGTTAACGCCTGTCACAGCCTTGAGTCTTGCCGCCTTTTCCCTACCGATATTGGCCTCTCGGAGAATGAGAGCCGCGACCCATAATTGGTGGAAAGTGGCAGACAGGAACAAAAGCAAATACTAAAATGAGCAAAAATTCGTAATATATACCTGTTAACCGTTACGGCTTTTAAGCCGTGATTAAGTTAATAAGGTAATGGTGTGTGCCCCGTAGTTGTGCGTCTGCCCAGAATAAGAAGCTTGGCAGACATTGACCTGGAAACTGAGGAAAACCCATGATCCCAGAACTTGGACATTTCTCATTGATCATAGGGATGGCGTTCGCTGTACTGCTGATGACCGTCCCCCTGATCGGTGTTGCCCGCAAAGACCAATACTTAGTGCGCTATGCCTGGCCTCTGAGTTACGGTATGTTTTTATTCATCTTTTTATCGGTAATCGCGCTGGGTTACAGCTTCGCAACCGATGACTTCTCAGTCGCCTATGTGGCCCATCATTCCAATTCTCAATTGCCTATCTTCTTTAAGATTGCAGCAGTTTGGGGTGGTCATGAAGGTTCGCTGTTGTTCTGGGTCTTCTCACTTTCTGTATGGGCTGCAGCTGTAGCCTTCTTCAGTAAGGGGTTGGAAGAGGTGTTCACCGCTCGGGTATTGGCCGTGTTGGCGATGATCACCATAGGCTTTACCCTGTTCATGCTACTCACTTCCAGTCCATTCGAACGTTTATTCCCGATCCCGGCGGAAGGGCGCGACCTTAATCCCATGCTGCAGGATGTGGGTCTGATCTTCCACCCGCCTATGCTGTATCTGGGTTATGTGGGTTTCTCTGTCAGCTTTGCTTTCGCCATCGCCGCACTGATGAGCGGTCGACTCGATTCTGCCTGGGCTCGTTGGAGCCGCCCTTGGACTCTGGCCGCCTGGATTTTCCTAACAGGTGGTATCGCACTGGGCTCCTGGTGGGCATATTACGAGCTCGGCTGGGGTGGTTGGTGGTTCTGGGATCCGGTTGAAAACGCATCCTTTATGCCATGGCTGGTCGGTACAGCGCTGGTTCACTCCTTGATAGTGACAGAGAAACGCGGTGCCTTCCGTAACTGGACAGTACTCTTGTCTATCTTTGCCTTCTCCCTGAGCTTATTGGGTACCTTTATCGTTCGTTCTGGTGTGCTGACCTCAGTGCACTCCTTTGCGGCAGACCCAAGCCGGGGTATGTTCATTCTACTGCTGCTTGGCTTGGCCATAGGCGGTTCGCTGACACTGTTTGCTTTCCGTGCCAGTGAAATGAGCAGCCCTGCCCGTTTCGAGCTGAAATCCAAAGAAACCATGCTGCTGGTCTGTAACGTATTGCTGACCGTAGCGGCAGGTACCGTATTGCTTGGTACCCTTTACCCGCTGCTGATCGATGCTTTGGGCATGGGTAAGATTTCCGTTGGCCCACCATACTTCAATGCAGTATTTGTTCCCATCGTGCTGGTACTGTTCGGCTTTATGGGGATTGGCCCCATCATTCGCTGGAAAAAATCCAAGCAGGGTGAGCTCAAGCGCCAGCTGTTGTTGCCTGCGATCATTTCAGCTGTACTGGGCGTGATAGCGCCATTTATTGCCGGTGGTGAGTTCAACATCTGGGTTGCACTGGGTATAGGTGCGGCTGTCTGGATTGTGCTGGCGACTCTGCGTGCCGGTTACAACGTGATTAAAGCGAAAGACGGCAGTGTCAGTTTGGCGCGTATGGGCCGCAGTGAACTGGGGATGATCATCGCCCACCTGGGTATTGCTGTCTCTGTAGTGGGGGCCACCATGGTGTCCAACTACTCTATTGAGAAGAGTGTGCGCATGGGCCCAGGCGTCAGCCATGAGTTGGCCGGTTACACCTTTAAGTATCTGGAAACCCGTAACGTTGTTGGCCCTAACTACACGGCACAGCAAGGGCAGGTTGAAATACTGAAAGATGGCGAAAAGATTGCTCTGTTGCAGCCGGATCGTCGTCAATACAATGTTCGCACCATGGATATGACAGAGGCCGGTATCGACTGGGGTCTGTTCCGGGATCTCTATGTCACTATGGGCGACCCTGTAAGCCGTACTGAGTTTGCAGTGCGACTGAACTACAAACCTTTTGTTCGTTGGTTGTGGTTTGGCGGTATCTTTATGATGGTTGGTGGTTTCTTTGCGGCTTCAGATAAGCGCTATCGTGCCAAAGCCCGCGCTGAAGAAGCGGCTGCAGCCAAGAAAGCCAAACTGGCAACAGCCTGAAACAGGTAAGAAGAAGATGAAGAAGCTAATACTTTTTATTCCACTGATATTGTTTCTTTTGATGGGGATCTTCCTTTACAAGGGACTGTTCTTGAATCCACAGCAGTTGGATTCTGCGTTGGAAGGTAAGCCTGTGCCTGCCTTCCAGCTGGAGAAACTGGAAACGCCGGGAGAGATGATCACCAACGAAGATCTTAAAGGTAAGGTATCCATGCTGAACGTATGGGCGACTTGGTGCCCATCCTGTAAGTATGAACATCCCTACCTGATGCAGTTGGCTCGACAAAACTTGGTGCCCATCTATGGCATCAACTACCGTGACGAGCGGGCGCTGGCGGTAAGAGAACTCTCTCGCCAAGGCGACCCCTACACGTTGAATATCTATGACAAGGACGGTCGTCTCGGTCTGGATCTCGGGGTATATGGTGCGCCGGAGAGTTTCATCGTGGATCACAACGGTGTCATTCGTTATCGCTATGCCGGGCCGGTAGATATGCGGGTTTGGAAAGAAACCTTGTATCCCATGATCCAACAGTTGCAGGCCGAGGCCGCTAAGGATAAAGCGTCATGAGAAAGTTGTTGCTGAAAACCTTTGCTATTGCGGCGCTCCTGCTCGGTTATGCCGCTCAGGTGGCGGCAACGCCGGTGGATACCTTCGAGTTCAGTTCTCCTGATAAGCAGAAGCGGGCATTGTCGCTGGCTCATGAGCTGCGCTGCCCCCAGTGTCAGAATCAAAACCTGATCGATTCCAACTCACCGGTTGCCCGCGATCTGCGTCTTGAAGTGTACAAGATGGTGGAAGAGGGCAAGGCTGATGATGAAATCGTCCAGTTCATGACCAGTCGCTACGGCGAATTCGTTCTCTATAAGCCAAGGCTTGAGACCAAGACCTACGTCCTTTGGCTGGGCCCTGTGGCGTTGCTGTTGTTCGGTGGTTTGATTGGCTTTATTTTCATCCGCAAACAGCGTACTACCGGTGGTAAAGCGCTCGAACTGTCTGCCGAAGAACAACGCCAGTTGGATGAGCTATTGAAGCGAGACAAGTAATGAGCAAACTCAGATACTCATTACTCTTGCTGGCGTCCCTGTCTCTGGGGGCGCAGGCTTATCCCGGTATGCAGCCGAAGGATCACAATCAGATCCAATCCAGTGTCGACAAGATCAATGTACTCCCTCACAGCTTCCCTCTGGAAGTGGTTCCCTTCCAGGATAAGACCGGTAGCCAATTGGATTTCAGTCAACACAAGGGAAAAGTGGTGTTGGTCAACATTTGGGCTACTTGGTGTCCTCCTTGTGTCAGGGAGTTGCCTGCTCTGGAGCGGCTTGAAGGGCAGTTCAGTGATAAGGAGTTTGCCCTGCTGCCGATTTCCATCGATCAGGGTGGCCAGGAGCAAGTGGCCAGTTTTCTACAATCCCTGGGGATGGCAAATTTCCGCAGTTACTACGACCCACAAATGCAGTTGGGGCAGATATTCCCACTCGATACTATCCCGGCGACCTTTATTCTTAATGGTAAAGGGGAGCTGATTGCCTTTGTCCGCAGTTTCGTCGACTGGGGTGACCCAAAGGCGATAGCCTTACTCAAAGGCTTTATTGAACAGGAAAATGCACCCAAGTCGGCCGCAAACTGAGTAAATTAGGGCGTAAAATAGCCATAATTGCAGAAAAAGATCGTTTTTGCCTAAAAGATCGGCAAGCGATCTTTTTTCTTATAAAAAG